>CAZQQK010000035.1:0-16868 GCA_964595445.1 uncultured Phascolarctobacterium sp. | reverse complement strand
AGGCAAAGATTTCTTGTGCAAAGAAATTGTTCAATGAAATGTCTACGAGCAATGTAAAATACCACGATGTAGACAGCTATCAGAATTTGCTGAATGTGATGAAATCTCTATAGAGAGAATTTAACAATGTCAAAACTAAATGTTGATCAAAAAACAATAAAAGATTTGTTTCAAAGCAAAAAAGCTGATTTCTTGATTCCAGATTATCAGAGACCTTATGCGTGGGGAGAGAATGAATACAGAACTCTTTGGGATGACATTTTCTCTTTTGCTATTCCTGACGAAGAGAAAACGGAATTTGATAGTAACAGCGAATACTTCCTTGCTCCTATTGTGGCTTTCAAAAATGACAATGATAAGATGGAAGTTATTGATGGTCAACAGAGATTGACCACGCTCATGTTACTGTTGAGAGCTTTTTACTCTAAGTTCGCTCATATGCAAGATAAGGCTTCTGTTTCAAAAAACAGAATATTGAAAAATGCCTATGGAAAACGGATGAATTTGGTGAACCTGATATGGAACAGCTCAAAATAGATTCAGAGGTTGCTACCGACAATGACAAGGACGAGTTCCTTAATATTATTAAAACAGGTGTTACTGGCAAGGAAATGAAAAGTAAGTATGCTTTTAATTTTAGATTTTTTCAAGCGAGTATTGATGAGTTCTTGCAAAAATATCCGACATACTTTGCATATTTACCTACTCGCATTATGAACAACTGCATTCTTCTTCCTATTGAAGCAGAATCACAGGACACGGCACTGAGAATTTTTTTAACTTTGAATGATAGGGGAAAACCGTTGTCTGATGCGGATATTTTCAAAGCACAATTTTATAAACACTTTTCAAATATTGGAAAAAAGGATGAGTTTATTAAAGAATGGAAAAAACTCGAAGAATTGTGTGAGAAAATTTTTCATCCGATTTCTGGTACACCGATGAATGAGTTATTTACAAGATACATGTACTATATTCGTGCTAAGATGGGAATTATGTCTTCTACAACTGAAGCTTTGCGTAAGTTTTATGAAAAAGATTCATATGCTTTATTAAAAAATGAAAAAACACTTGCGGATCTTATTATACTTGCAGAATTTTGGGAAGATGTTTAAAAGCAAGATGTACACAGATTTTCAAATAGAGTACTGAAGCGTTTGTTTGTGCTTAATTATGCACCAAATGGCATGTGGACTTATTTTGTTTCTGTATATTTTATGCAGAACAAAGATGATTCAGGTATGCTTTGTGATGATGCTTTTTTTGCATTTTTGCAAAAGATTACAGGATTCATTTGGACTTATGCAGTGAGCAATCCGGGTGTGAATGCGTTGAGAACAGCTGTATATGCTGAAATGGTAAATATCGTTAATGACAAGCCACTTGAATTTACAAAATACAAATTTTCAGCGGATACCATCAGAAGTAAGTTCGACAACTTTAGCTTTAATAATGGGCGCCCGATTACAAAAGCAATGATTACATGGTGGGCTTTCCAAGATGATAAGCAACGATTACTTTCTCTTGAAACTGTATTTGAAATCGAACATATTTACGCTAAGAATAGATACGAAAAAGAAAGATCATTGTCTGCTAATCAAAATATTGAATCGCTTGGCAATAAAGATCTTCTTGAAAAACGTATCAATATCCGTGCTTCTGATTATCGCTTTAATGATAAGAAGAAATATTATCAAGGCTTCGCAAATGCTAAGGGGCAGATCAAAGAGGGAACTGATATTGTCGAATTGCTTGATTTAACAACTGATTCTATAGATTTCACAGAAATGGATATTTTATGTCGATATAACATAATGATGGATAGTTTCATTGATTATCTTAAATCAAACGAACTACTTCAGTGACTTTATTGAGATAAAGTGATGAAATATAACAGAGTAAAATATTAAACCCAATTTTAAGAATGAGGAAAATATATCCAGCAGCTTCGCAAAAAACAAGGACTTACGCAAGAACAGCTTGCAGAAAAATTAAATATCAGCTAAAATTTGTGTATAACAAACCTAGAGGTATAAAATTTATAAAGAAGTAAAAATATAAAATTAAGTTAAATTTATTTGCTACGGCAATAAGTGAGTAGTTCTTAGTTTATAAGGAGATTATCATGAAGTACTTAATAAAATTATTTATGGTTTTTGTTATTGCCTGCTGTATGTTTATGGAAGTAAGTCAAGCTGAAGCGGGACTTATCAGCAAGGAACAGGAAATTGAAATGGGACAGAAGACAGCTCAGCAATTAGAAGCACAGTATGGAGTTTTACAAGATCCGTATTTGCAGGAACGTGTTAATCGTATTGGGCAGAGTCTTGCTAAAGTTTGCGGGCGTGATGATATAACTTATTCATTTAAAGTTCTTAATAATAATGAGGTTAATGCATTAGCTTGTCCTGGAGGTTTTATTTATGTTTATAAGGGTTTGATTGATTATATGCCTACAGATATGGAATTAGCAGGTGTTTTAGGGCATGAAGTCGGACATGTTGCCAAGAAGCATACTGTTAATGCTGTTGAAAAGCAGATGTGGACTTCTTTGATTTTGATAGCTGCAACACGCGGGCAGGGACTTGGTCTGGTACAGGCGGCTCAACAGGCTTTATTTGCTGGTTACAGTCGTACAGATGAACGTGGAGCAGATAAGGAAGGTGTAAAAAATTCTATTGCAGCAGGATATAATCCTTACAGCATGTTAATTACCGTGTGGAAACTTGATGATTTATCTAAACAGGGCGGCGGCTCTAATTATGGATTATTCAGCAGCCATCCTGAACCGGAAGAACGTGTAAAGCGTGTAATGAAACAACTTAAAGATTACGATATTCATCCGGATGTTGTTGTTACTAATGATGATTATGCTGTTGTTAAAGAGGGCGATTGGAATTTTACTATCAGCCAAAGTATTGGTAATACAAAGGCTAAATATCGTGCTTATATGCTGGCAGGAGGATTGTGGACTGTACGCAAACGTGGAACAATTAATCCAAATTATTTTGTTGTTTATGATAATGGGAATACAGCTGATATTTATTATGATGATATTCAGGTACTCCGTTTATACAGTCAGGATGCAGGTGCCTTTGGCAGTGTAGGGGCTTATGCATCTGCCTGTGCTGATATGCTGCGCAGTTGGGCGGCTGTAGCTAATGCTAATGATGCGAAAATAAAAAATAAAAAGAAAGATTAAAGTCAGTAAAAAAGAAGGCTCCTGTTTCCGTAAATGGATACAGGAGCTTTAGTTTTAAGCAAAGTTATTCATTTGTCTTGTACCAGAATGGTCTTAGGAAATGTAAGTAACAAATTTCATCTACTTCTGGACCAGGGTCGCGGCGGCCTATTTGAACACGAATTTCTTGATCGCCAACTTTGATTAAATAGTCAATGATTTCTCCGAGAAAAGCTTTACGGATAACAATACCACGTACACCGTTAGGATTAGTTTCGCTTGTGAAACGAATTTCCGAAGGACGGCTGGCAAGATTAAATAGCTGTTCTCCCTGCATACGTTCCGGCACAATCAGACCAGAAGGCAATGCGTGTTGTGAACCTTTGATAAAGGCTTTTCCTTGCTGCCAGATAACATCAGTAAAGCTTGATACACCAATGAAACTGAAAACGAATTTGTTTGCAGGATTGTTGTATACGTTTAACGGGGTATCAATTTGCTGCATTACTCCTAGTTTCATAACCAGAATACGATCAGACAGAGCCATAGCTTCAGATTGATCGTGTGTTACATAGATGATGGAAAAACCGTATTTGCGCTGCAAATCTTTAATTTCGAAACGCATCTCTTCACGCAGATGTGGATCAAGACTTGAAAGTGGTTCGTCCAAAAGCATGACGTCGGGATTGATAGCGAGTGCACGCGCTAAGGCAACACGCTGCTTGCCGCCGCCTGAAAGGTCAGCAGGGCTGTCTTCAGCTGCTTTTAGCAGATTTGTTGCAGTTAAAGCATCAATGGTACGTTTATCAATTTCACTTTTTGGTAATTTGCGTAAACGCAGAGGAAAAGCGACATTTTCATAAACGCTCATATGAGGCCATACTGCGAAAGCCTGAAAAACCATACCAAAGTTACGATTTTCTGGTGGGGTATAATGGTGTTTTTTAGGAGAGGAGAGCAGGCGGTCACCTACCCAAACTTCGCCGTCAGATAAATCCTCGAAACCTGCAACCATACGTAGGGTTGTGGTCTTTCCGCAACCAGATGGGCCTAACATGGAAAAGCATTCGCCTTTGCCTATTTCCAAATTTAAATTATTAACAGCAGTGACATTACCAAATTGTTTGGTAACATTTACTAAACGGATATATGACATAAGCTTAACCCTCCACTTTCTTAGTAAAATGATTTATGAGCATTTGCCCGACAACAATTAAAATTAGGGCTATGCCTGCGAGGGCTGTAGACATAACAGTTTCACCGTCTTCATTCAAAGTATATATTGCAACACCGATAGTTCTGGTTGTAGGAGCATACAGCATGATAGATACTGTAAGTTCGCGCAGTGCAGGCAGGAATATTAAAAAGAAAGCACTGATCATACCAGGTTTAACCAAAGGAATAACTATATCTTTGAGTGATTGCCACATGGTAGCACCGCAGGAACGGGAGGCTTCCATTAAGGAGTCGTGAACCTGTTCGAGTGCAGCACTGTTTGCTTTTAGAGAGAAAGCCATATAGCGTGCTATATAAGCAACAAGGATAATCCATACGGTATTATAGAGGTTGATGCCAAACTGACCGCTCCAAGCAAGAATTACACCGAGGGCGATAACAGAACCAGGTACGGAGAAAGGCAGCATACCAAGGAATTCTAAAATACCTTTTCCTTTAACTTTCATTTTTACGATAACGTAGGAGATCATTACGCCAGCAAACATAGTAATAACAGCAGCAGCCAGGCCAAGAGTTATGCTGTTGAAGATAGCATCTTTGGTAACTTCATATTCAAAAAGAATGTATTTGTAATTATCCAAAGACAGGTTGCTCCAAGTAAGCGGCAGACCATAGGTTTCTACACCACCAACGAGGAATATAACTGCTGTTGGCAATAAAATAGTAAAAGCAATATATGCCAAGCAGAAAATAAGTAAAGGATAACGCAAACCACGCAGTTTCAGCTCCATAGGACGGAAACTTTTACCGCCGATGATTTGGTAGTGACCGTTGCTGAGAATTTTTTGCTGTGCCCAGATGATAATAGCTGCAGAAACAACGAGCACAGTTGCCAGTACAGTACCAGTACGGATGGATTCAAAACTGCCGCCGCTTTGGTGAATTTTTTCGTAAATAAGTGTAGGTATGTTATAAATACCCTGTTCAATACCTAAAACAGCAACAGTGCCGAAATGGGCCATGGAGTAAAGCATAATCAGTAATGCACCAGACATAATTGAGGGCATAACCAAAGGAATAGTTATTTTACGAGTAATCGTAAACAGTCCGGCACCGCTGATGCGGGCAGATTCTTCTAAGGTTGGGTCCATACGTTCAAGTGCACCGCAAACTTGGATAAATACAAATGGGAAAAGATACATAACTTCTACTGCACTGATGCCGTAGTAGGTGTATATATCAAATACAGGACCGGTAAAACCAAAAGTATCCATAAAGAATTTGTTGATATAACCGGAATTGGGTGACAACAGCATTTTCCAAGCAAGAGCACCGATGAAAGAAGGAAGCATAAAAGGAACCAAGAAAAGACTTTTCATGAAACTCTTATAGGGCAGATCAGTTCTGGTTACTAGCCAAGCAAAGAACGTACCTACTATTGTACTGCCGATAGTGGTCATGCTTGCAATAATCAATGAGTTAATGAGAGCTTGAAAGGTTTCTGGTTCTGTCAGTACTTCATAAAAATCATGACTGTTAAAAGAACCATCAACAAAGAATGCGTTAAATAAAATCAGAAGTACGGGCCAGGCAACAAAAATGACCAGCACTGCAATGGAGATAAAAAGAATCAGCTGAGCAACGCCAAAGCCGGAATCTTTTTTTATGGTACCACTACTCATAATTCTTCTACCTCCTTCAATTGTTCAGCGTCGAACCAAAGCAGGCTGCGGAAAGTTATATAACATTCTTCGCCTTCTTTAAACATTAAATTGTTATTAATAGCTTCGTGAGTTTCTAGTTCGGTACGCAATGATTCACCGTCAATTTCAATACAGTAGTCCATTGTTGCACCAAGGAAATTAGCACGACGAATAAATCCTTTTAGTCCTGGGCCTTGACGATGGATTTCTACGTCAGAAGGACGGAAACCAGCAACCCAGTTATTTGCAGTGCCTTCCGGTGCTTTCCAAGGAACAATTTGTGAACCGCTGCCAACGACGTAGTTACCGTTTTCGTTACGGACAGCAAGAAAATTTGCGATACCCATAAATTTGAAGATGAACAAGTCAGCTGGCTGCTCAAAAATCTCATATGGTGTACCGATTTGACGAATATGTCCTTCGTTATCCATAATAGCTATGCGATCAGAGATTGCCAAAGCAACTTCCTGGTCGTGGGTTACATACATAACTGTAATGCCAAACTTACGTTGTAAAGCTTTGATTTCAAAACGCATTTCTTCACGCAGATTAGCATCTAGATTGGAAAGTGGTTCATCCAGCAGCATTACAGAAGGATCAGCGACAAGGGCACGAGCAAGTGCAACACGCTGTTGCTGACCGCCGGAAAGTTCGGATGGCAGACGCTTTTCTAAACCTTTCATACCTACGACTTCTACCATATCCATAACTAATTTATCGATTTCTTCTTTGGGACGTTTTTCCATTTTTAATGGATAAGCAATATTTTCGTAAACTGTCATATGAGGCCAAACAGCATAATCCTGAAATACGATACCTAGACCACGGCGTTCAGGCGGAATGTATTCACCGCTGGCACTGTCAGCGACGGTAGTATTATCAATACTGATTTTTCCGGCATCTGGAACTTCATGGCCTGCAATAAGGCGGATAAGTACAGTTTTACCGCAGCCAGAGGGACCAAGTAAGGTGAAACATTCACCTTTTTTGATGTCTAAATTCAAGTTTTGCAAAACTTGGTGTTTACCATAGCCTTTGGCAACGCCT
Organism: uncultured Phascolarctobacterium sp.; assembly: GCA_964595445.1. Classification (GTDB taxonomy): domain Bacteria; phylum Bacillota; class Negativicutes; order Acidaminococcales; family Acidaminococcaceae; genus Phascolarctobacterium_A. Next base: position 9,761 of record CAZQQK010000035.1, on the reverse strand, counting down.
TCGACTTTGATGATATTCTCCATAGACTATCTCCTTAATAGATATTTTTTATTGGTTGATATGTAATAAAATTGGCGGTACAGGTCAAACCTGTGCCGCCAATGTAGACTTACTGAATTTGACTTAGTTTTAATGAAGCTTATTTTTTAACCTGCATAATTTCAGAGAATTTTTTAATAGTAGATTCTTTAGTTTTTACAGCTTCTTTATAGTCAATCTTAATGGATTTTTCTAAAGCTTCTTTAGGAGCAGGCAGGTTGAATTTAGCAGGAATTTCAACATCTTCACGAACAGGAATGGTACCTTGTTGTGCTACCAGAGTCTGAGCTTCTTGGCTCAAGAGATAATCAACAAATTTTTTGGAAGCATCCAATTTAGCAGTACCTTTGAAAATAGCAACTGGACTGGGAACTACTAACAGTTCAGGCGGATAGCACATTTTAATATGTGCACCTTTAGCAATTTTTGCATTAGTAATGTAGTCAACAGCTAAGGAAGCACTGAGTTCACCAGATGCGGTATCATCAATTACTTGACCAGAGCCTTTGCCGATGCGGCCGCCGTTAGCTTTAATATCTTCAAAGAATTTCCAACCAAATTGTTTTTCTAAAAGTGCCACGCTCATGTAAGAAGTGCCGGACAAAGCTGGGTTAGCAATACCGAAACCATTTTTAAATTCAGGTTTAAGCAGATCAGACCATTGAGTAGGTTCGGTTTTAATTTTATCAGTATTTACAATGATACCTAAAGTGCCCAAGCGAGCAGCATGGAAAGAACCATCATAATCAGTGAATGGGTTTACAGTTTCTTTGAGAATAGGACTTTCATATTTTTCTAAGATGCCTTCTTCTCTCATTTTATAGAAATCTGGGACTTCACTGGTCCAAATAACGTCAGCCAGAATTTTGCCGCTTTGTCTTTCTGCTGCAATTTTAGCCATAAGTTTTCCAGCACCGGCAGATTGATAATCTACATCAATACCAGGATTCTTTTTCTTAAAGCCTTCAACTATGCCCTTAATTAAGGATTCTTTCATAGAAGTGTAGATGATGAGCTTGTTTCCGTCATTGGCAGGAGCCGCTTTCTTTTCTCCACCGCCACCGCAACCTGCTGTAAGCATAGTTACGAGCATTACGAGCAAAAGAGCCCATAAACTTGTTTTCTTTGCCATTGTAAAACCTCCTTGAGTGTACCGCACACTGATATTTTGCGGTCATTTGTACTGTCTTACGAATGGGACCAAAATTGTCCGCCAGTGTAAAATAATACTTTATTTAAATTTAACATAGTTTTTACAAAACTGCAAGATAAATTCAGCTGTTTGTGCGTTTTTTAATAAAATAAGCACTATAACAGTATATTCTGTTTAATAAAATTGTCTTATAATTCAAAAATATCTTTGTGTATAAAGAGGAAAAAGGCGTTGCTGAAAATACAACGCCTTGTACAGTGATTAATTTATATTATTGGGGTTACATTCAGTGCCATTAAACCACGTTTGCCTCTAGCTAAGCAATAGGATACTCGCTGACCAGCTTCTAAGGAGCGATATCCTCGTGCTTGTATAGCACTGAAATGTACATAGACATCTGCTCCTGTACTCCTTTCAATGAAACCATAACCTTTATGGGGATCAAACCATTTTACTGTACCGATGCTTAACATAATTATACCTCCCATATTAATTGTAGAAACTGTGAACAGTAAAAGTAAAAATTACTGCTTTGATGAAGAAATTATAACACAGATAATTCTGAATTACAACTATAATTCAGAAAATTTAAATAAATTGTGAGCTGTTTATTTTATCTCCCGTAATTCACTAATTAGAGGTATAATATATAATTGATAAAATATATTTAAGAGAGGTCTAATTATGCGATTAAGGAAAAAACCTTGGATTGAGGAAGCGATTAAAGAAGTACAAAATGAATATGTTTTTATGCATGAGCTTGAACAGTTTAAAGGTCATTGGCAAGATATATTTCCCGGGAAACGTCTTTGTGTGGAGATTGGCTGCGGAAAAGGACGTTTTACTATTGGGATGGCAGAACTTCACCCTGAGAAAGCTTTTATAGGTATAGAAACACAGCATGATATAGCGTATTTCCCCGCAAAAGCAGCAAAAGATAAAAAACTTGATAATGTTCGTATTATCTGTGCTAATGCAGAAAATCTTTTGGACTGGTTTGAGCCTGGCGAAATTAAAGAGCTATATCTTAATTTCAGTGATCCATGGCCTAAAGCTCGTCATGCTAAACGCCGTTTAACACATCGGAATTTTTTAGCTAGATACAAAACCCTTTTAGGAGAAGGCGGTCATTTGCGTTTTAAAACTGATAATCGTGCACTTTTTGACTTTTCAGTAGAGGAGTTTAAAGAATTTGGTTTGCGGATTATTGCTTTAAGTTATGATTTGCATAATAGTGAATATGAAAATTCTGTACAGACAGAATATGAACAGAAATTTAGTGCTTTGGGAACCCCGATTAATTTCTGTGAGGTGGTTTTTTAAGGGGTATATGCTGTCATGAAAAAACATTTTTTACTTTGGGATAATCCATTACAGGCAGTTTATACAATGATGTGTGTTCTGATTTTAATCGGAGGTATTAATGTTTTAAGTGCTAGTTTTGTAAGTGCCCATGATATGTTTAATGATGGGCTTTATTATTTGAAACGTTATTTTTGTATAGCGATTTTGGGTTTTAGTGGAATTGCTTTTATTCGTAAGATTGGCTATAAAGTATTACTTAACCAAAAAAACCTTTTTTTGTGTTGTACTGTAGTTTTTTGCATGTTGGTTGCTGTTGATGTAACAGGAGTTGCAACTAAGGGTGCTACGCGATGGCTGTATTTTGGACCGATTTCTATACAGCCATCTGAAATTGCTAAATTGGTTCTTATAATGTTAGCGGCAAGATATTTGGGTTATGCCATGAATCGGAATTTGCCGGTGCGGTTGCATTATGGGGCTGGGATACGTGTGACTATTTGTACTTTGATTGCAGCCGGACTTGTTCTTAAACAACCTGATTTGGGAACGGCGGCGATTATAGTTGCCCTTATTATGGGGATGTTTATTATTGCGGGCCTTCCTGCAAAGCAGATAGCAGGAATTATAATTTTGGGTATTGTATCTGCTGTTGTTTTATCTTGTACTTATGCTTATCGGTTGGAACGTGTAAAGGTGTGGTTTGATCCTTGGAGAGATCCTCAGGGAATGGGATATCAGATGGTACAGTCACTGTTGGCTATAGGCAGTGGTGGTTTATATGGGACTAATTGGGGGCATGGTATAGGGAAATTTTTTTATTTGCCTGAGGCTCACACAGACTTTGCATTTGCTATTTTTTGCCAAGAAAATGGACTTATTGGTGCATTGCTTATCGTGTTGTCTTTTGTAATTATGAGTGCTGCTTTTTGTCGAATTACTATGATGGCTAGGGATCAACAAGGGTTTTTACTTGCAGCAGGAATTACTTTTTTGATTATTGGACAGGCTTTTGCTAATATGGCAATGGTGTGCGGCATTTTGCCGGTAATTGGCGTTCCTTTAATTTTTATAAGTTATGGCGGTACATCTATGCTTATATCTATGTGTGCTATTGGTTTATTATTGTCGGTATATGATGAAGAAGAAAAACGCCGGCAGGAAGAGAAAGTTTCTCCGGAACAGCGGCGTGAGGATCTGCGTGTAGTTAATGGCAGGGGGCAACAGTAATGAAACGTTTTACACTTTATGATGCAAATCGTCGTTTTGTCTGTCTTTTAGCACTTATATTACTAATAGTATTGGCAGTAGTTCTTCGTCTTGCCTGGTTGCAGCTGGTAAAAGCTGATAAGCTGTCTGAACAAAGTAAGTTGCAGTTAACGGCAGAACATATTAAACAGACACCTCGAGGTCGTATAGTAGATCGTGAGGGAGAAGAGCTGGCTGTAAGTATTATGACTGGCTCTCTTTATGTTGACCCTGATGAAATGCGCAAAGATGAAGCATATTTTCAAGAAAATCATGTTCCGCGTGATGTTTGTCGTCTTAGTGCAGATAAACTGGCCCCAATCCTAAAAATAGATGCTAATGAACTTTATAGTATATTTAATATGCAGGGTCGTTTTGTTTGGTTAAAACGAACGATGGAACCTGTTGATGTAGAGCGTGTACGGAAATTAATTAGAGATAATCAACTTCCGGGATTGCATTTTAAGGAAGAAAGCAAACGTTACTATACTAAAAAGCGTGCTGCTGCTCAGGTTATTGGTTATGTTGGTATAGATGACAACGGATTGAGCGGTATAGAATACCAGTTGGATGATATTTTGAAAGGAAAAGAAACCGTTTTTTCTAAAATGTATGATGCACATAGCAATCAGATTTTGGGAATGTTGATAACTGGTGAACAAAATAGCTTACAGCAGAAGCAAGAACAATTGCCGACAGTTTATTTAACGTTAGACAGCAAAATGCAGTATGTGTTAGAGGACGCTATGGATGATGCGATTGCTCGTACTAAGGCAGAGGGAGCTGCTGCTATTATTATGGATCCATATACAGGAGAAATTCTTGGTATGGCCAGCCGTCCTACTTTTGATCCCAATAATTTTGGCGATTACAGTCAAGAAAGTTGGCGTAATAAAGCTATATCAATGATTTATGAACCTGGTTCTGTGTTTAAGCCAATTGTTGGCTGTATGGGACTTACTGAGGGGATTATTACACCTGATACTGTTTTTCAGGATAATGGTGCTATACGTGTTGCAGATAGAGTTATCCATAACTGGGATTTTGAAGGTATGGGAGCAGTACCTTTCTCAACTATCATTAAGTTTTCTATTAATACAGGTATGGTACAGTTAGGAATGGAGTTAGGAGCAAAAAAACTGACCAGCTATGCAAAAAAATTTGGTTTCGGTTCACCGACAGATATTGATTTACCAGGTGAAGAAAGTGGCATTTTATATGATCCGGAAGCTATGTATGAGCCTGATGTAGCTACCATGGCGATAGGGCAGGGAATTGCTGTTACACCAATGCAGGTTCTGAGAGCTATTTGTGCTATTGCTAATGGCGGAGAGTTATTACAGCCGTATATAGTAAAAAAAATAGTTGCTTCAGATGGTACTGTTATCAAGGAAGGGCAGAAAAAAGTTATAAGAAACGTTGTAACTGAACAGATTGCAAGACAGATGCGGGAAATGATGGAAAAAGTAGTAAGTGAAGGCGGCGGTAAACCAGCAGCAATTAAGGGATATAAAATTGCCGGAAAAACAGGAACTGCTGAAAAACTTGCTAAGGGCGGAGGTTATGCAGCTGGTCAGTATATCGCTTCATTTGTTGGCTTTGTGCCTGCTGATAAACCTAGATATGCTATGCTGGTTATGTTAGATACTCCTCATGGAGCTTTCTATGGTTCTCAAGTAAGTGCACCTGTTTTTCGCGATACTTTACAGCAGATTTTAGTTGCTAAAGGTATTCAGCCGGAAAGCAGTAAAGGGCTGCCGTCATTTAAGGAAATGAATGCAGTAGGGCAAAAAAAGACTGCAGAAGTGCAGAAGATACCAGTTGTACAAAAAATGCCTAATGGAAAGATTAAGCTGCCATCGTTTAATAATCTTGATATGCGTGCAGCAGCCAATCTGTTGCAGCAAGGAGAGCTGCGCTTAAAGCCTTACGGAAGCGGCAGTGCTTATAAGCAGCAGCCTTTGGAGGGCAGTGAAGTAGATGCTGGCTCTACCGTTGAAATTTGGTTTAAGTAAATTATTATGTATACATTGCATTAGCAGGCAGGAGAAATAGTATTAGGAGAAGAACTTTACAAGATAACCTTATTTCCATAAATTTTAGGAGGAGAACTAACTATGTTATCTGATATTGAAATTGCCCAACAGGCAAAAATGGAAAAAATAACTGATGTTGCAGCTAAATTAGGTATTGGTTCTGATGATCTGGAGCTTTATGGAAAATATAAAGCTAAGCTATCTTATGATCTAATTCGTCGTGTTGAAAACAAAAAGGCAGGAAAGTTAATTTTAGTTACTGCTATTACTCCTACTCCAGCGGGAGAAGGTAAATCTACTACTACAGTTGGTTTAGCTCAAGGTTTACATAAACTTGGCAAAAAAGTAATTGTAGCGTTGCGCGAGCCTTCTTTGGGACCATGTATGGGAATAAAGGGCGGTGCTGCTGGCGGCGGTTATTCTCAGGTTGTGCCAATGGAAGACATAAATCTGCATTTTACAGGGGACTTCCATGCAATTACTTCTGCACATATGCTGCTTTCTGCTATGCTTGATAATCATATTCAGCAGGGAAATATTTTGAATATTGATCCGCGCAGAATTGTTTGGAAACGTGTAGTTGATATGAACGACCGTGAGCTGCGTAATATAGTAGTTGGTCTTGGCGGTAAAGCACATGGTGTGCCGCGTCAGGATGGTTTTGACATTACTGTTGCCTCTGAGGTTATGGCTATTTTATGTTTGGCTAGTAATTTACACGATCTCAAGGAACGTCTGGCAAAAATTATTGTTGCTTATGATTACAATGGAAATCCTGTAACTGCCGGACAGCTTAAAGCACAAGGTGCTATGGCAGCTTTGTTAAAGGATGCTGTGAAACCGAATTTGGTACAAACTCTTGAAAATGTTCCGGCAATTATTCATGGTGGGCCTTTTGCCAATATTGCTCATGGTTGCAATAGTGTTATGGCAACCAGAACAGGTTTGCGTCTGGCAGATTATACTATTACAGAAGCAGGGTTTGGTGCAGATTTGGGGGCTGAAAAATTCTTTGATATAAAATGCCGTTATGCTGGATTAAAACCTGATGCAGCCGTTATTGTTGCTACTGTACGTGCTTTGAAGATGCATGGAGGTATTCCAAAAACTGAGCTTGCAGTGCCTAACGTAGAAGCAGTAAAAAGAGGCATTGTGAATTTGGAAAAACATATTGAAAATGTCAAAAAATTTGGTGTGCCGGTTGTTGTTGCCATTAATATTTTTGCTCAGGATACAGCAGAGGAGTTGGAGGCTGTTCGTGAACATTGTTCTAAACATGATGTAAATGTTGCACTGTCTGATGTTTTTGCTAAAGGCGGTGAAGGCGGCATTGAGTTGGCAAAAGAAGTTATTGCTTTAGCTGATAGCGGTAAGAGTGACTTTCACCCGATTTATAATTTAGATTTGCCGTTAAAAGAAAAAATTTCTGTTATAGCGAAAGAAATTTATGGTGCGGATAATGTGAATTATACTAAAGATGCTGAAAAAGCTCTCAAAGAGTTTGAAACTCTTGGATATGGAAATCTTCCAGTCTGCATGGCTAAAACACAATATTCATTCTCTGATGATCCAGCATTATTAGGTCGTCCTGCTGGATTTAATATTACTATAAGAAATTGCCGTATATCTGCCGGTGCAGGTTTTATAGTTGTTCTTACTGGTGATGTTATGACGATGCCTGGATTGCCTAAAGTTCCTGCTGCGGAAAAAATTGATGTCAGCGATGAAGGCGTTATCAGTGGCTTGTTCTAAGTATTAAAGAAACAGATATTTAATACATCATCTACTGATATTAGTATTATTTTCTTTTGAGGTGAAGTTATTATGGAAACCATCTTAATGAGAGGGAAGCCTGTTGCTGATGTATACAGAGCGGCAATTGCTGAAAAGATTGCTGCCGCCAAACAACGTGGCTTGACTGTGACTTTAGCTATTATTGTTGTAGGTGATGACCCTGCTTCCCATGTCTATAAAGACAGATTGGTTAAGCTTGTAGAAAGTCTTGGCGGTGCTGCTAAGGTTATTTTATTTCCAGAAGATACATCTGAAGAAGAAGTTATAGGTTTAATCAAGAAGCTGAACCGTAATCGTTATGTAACTGGTATTATGCCTATGATGCCTATGCCTAAGCATATTAATGGAGATACTGTAGGTGCTGCTGTATCTCCTAATAAGGATGTTGACTGTCTTAACCCGCAGAATATAGGGGATGTATTTATGGGGCGCAATCGCTTTGCTCCCTGTACGCCAAGAGCTTGTATGGCAACACTTGCTCATTATGGTATTGAGTTAGAAGGCAAGAACATTGTTGTTATTGGACGCAGTAATGTTGTAGGTAAACCTGCAAGTATATTGTTGCTGCAAAAAAATGCAACTGTTACTATATGTCATTCACGAACTCGTAATTTATCTGATATTTTGAAACAGGCAGATATAATTTTAGCGGCTGTTGGCAAAGATTGTTTCGTAAAACCAGAAATGGTTAAAGATGGTGCAGTTATTGTTGATGTCGGGATTAATGCCGTAGATGGAAAGCTTGTGGGAGATGTAGATCCTGCGGTAGCTGATAAGGCTAGTGCTTTTACACCCGTTCCCGGCGGCATTGGTGTAGTCAGCAATATGATGTTGATGGAAGCTTTGACAAGACATATTTAAGATAATAGTGCTTTATAAAAAGGACGGTGAAGTGTACCGATCTCCAATCGTTAGATTTTTATGTCTAACTTTTAGGGGTCAGTACAAAGACCCGTCCTTTTTTCTTGCATCCTTTGTTATCCTGTGATATAATTCTGGTTAACCTAAGGTTAACTTAATTATAGAAATGGTTAACATATTGGCATCATAAAATATTTTCTATCTGTAGTATTTATTAAGGAGAAGAGATAATATGGATATTAAAGCATTAGCACAGGAAATTATTAATGGCAAGAGATTGACGCGCCAGGATAATCTTAAAGTTTTTTTGTGTTGTGATTTAAAAGATTTATGTAAAGGAGCAGATATGATACGTGAGCATTTTTGTGGTTCACGTGTTGATTTGTGTTCTATTATCAATGGGCGCAGCGGACGTTGCTCAGAAGACTGTAAATTTTGTGCACAATCTGCTCATAATCATACTTCTTGTAATACTTATGGATTTCTTCCAGAAAACGAAATAGTAGAGCTTGCCCGATTAAATCAACAAGAGGGAGTACATAGATTTTCTATTGTTACTGCTGGAAAGGCTCTTACTGGAACGGAATTTGATAAAGCTATTCATGCTTTTGAAACTATGAAAAAAGAATTAAAAATAGATTTATGTGCTTCTATGGGATTTCTTTCTCGTGAACAATTGCAGCGTTTATATAAAGCTGGTGTAACTAGCTACCATCATAATATTGAAACTTCTAAGCGTAATTTCCCTAATATATGTACTACACATACCTATGAAATGAAAATAAATACTTTGAAAATGGTTAAAGAAGTGGGAATGTGTGCCTGCTCTGGTGGTATTATTGGTATGGGGGAAACCTGGGAGGATAGATTAGATATGGCTGTTAGTTTAGCAGAATTGGAAGTGGATTCTATTCCATTAAATGCATTAATGCCTATTTCTGGGACACCATTCGAACATCTTTCTGCCTTAAGTGAAGAAGATATTTTAAGAACAGTGGCATTTTTTAGATACATAAATCCAACAGCTAATATTCGCTTGGGAGCAGGACGTGCACTTTTGACAAATGATGGTGAAACTGCATTTAATGCTGGGGTGTCTGCTACAATTACGGGGAATATGCTGACCACAGCAGCATGTGCAACTATTCGCAGCGACAGAAGAATGCTTAACCATATGGGCAGAGATATAAAACCTTATTATATGACTGAACAAGAAGCAGCAGTTATTGATGCTCGTGCTGAGCAGATGTAAAATCTAATATTATTTTTATATCTGCTGGTGGAAGAAAAACTGTTGGCAGATATTTTTTACTTGTAGATATATATAA
>CAZQQK010000034.1:0-17178 GCA_964595445.1 uncultured Phascolarctobacterium sp. | reverse complement strand
AATAATATATGTATCAGAAGAAACCCACAAAATGCGCCATGCACTGCCAGTTTCATCTTTAACATCGTAATAATAAATGCTGCCGCTGCTGCAACACGGCACCAACGAAAGCGTTTCATAACTTTAAGCCCCTGCTTTGGTTCTTTAACATAAGGCAGAGCCTTTTTTATTCCTAGGAAAAGTATAGATAAATCGATTGCCCCTGCCAAAACTCCACAAAGTATGCCGTAAGCAAAAGCATTTTTTAGAAGCAGCCATAAAGCAACACTGAGCAAAATACCAGAGCCAGCAATACGTGCAACAAAGGCCGTTGAGCCTTTTTCAGCAATCGCAGTCAAATCAAAGCTTTTTTTCATCCTCTTTTTTATCTTCTGTATCCCGCGAAAGGACACTCCTTGCAATCAGATTATAATATGTCATTACTAAAGAAACAATAGCGAGACCTATACAAATACCCCGCAACGTATGATCACCAGTCTGAAAATATCTATCTAACCAGTCTCCGCCAAAATAGGCAAGCAAAAAGTCAAAAACTGCCATAAAAGCCAACGAAGATACTGTTGCTAAAGCTTCCAACATCCTTATGCGCTCATTATCAGGTCCTTTGCTCGTCACTTTATTTCACCATAGTAATAATTCACAAATTAATCATATTTACCCTTTTAATTTTAATATTTTTCACATCTTTTGTCTATGCTTTGTAAGTAAATTCGGGTAAATTTTCTACATCAAAACCATTTTTTCTCAAAATAGCTCTCACAATACGTTCACAGGCTTTTCCATCACCATAAGGATTAGCGGCTTCAGCCATAGTACGATAATATTCAGGATCATCCAAAAGCAGGTTGCTCTCCCGCAGAACATCATCATAGGCAGTACCTACCAACTTAACAGTACCGGCTTCCACTGCTTCAGAACGTTCTGTAGTATCACGCAGAACAAGAACCGGCTTACCTAAAGCAGGTGCCTCTTCTTGTATTCCCCCGCTGTCTGTAAGCACAATATCAACTTTAGCCATTAAATTAGCAAACGGTTCATAATCCATAGGTTCTATTAAATGTACTCTGTCTAAATGGCCCAACTCCTGCTGTACAATTTCACGCACTCTAGGATTTTTATGTACTGGGAAAATTGCTTCTACATCTTCATGTGCTTCCAAAACACTTTTTAAAGCACGATATACATGACGCATGGGCTCACCAAGATTCTCACGACGATGAGTTGTCATAAGTATCAGACGATGTCCACTAGCAAAAACCTTATTAAACTCTTTATCTTCAAAGTGATAATCAGCCTTAACAGTTGTCTGCAAAGCATCAATAACAGTATTGCCAGTCACCAAAATATGTTCCGGATTAACATTCTCTTTCAACAAATTATGTTTGCTGGTACTAGTAGGTGCAAAATGCATATCAGCAATCGCACCTGTCAATTTACGATTCATTTCCTCCGGATACGGAGAGTATTTATTTCCTGTTCTAAGTCCAGCTTCTACATGTCCTACAGGAATCTGTGCATAAAAAGCAGCTAAAGATCCTGCAAAAGTCGTTGTTGTATCACCATGCACCAAAACCATATCAGGCTTAACATCTTCCATTATCGGTTTCAGTCCCATAAGAGCTTTAGTTGTAACGTCATAGAGTGTCTGCCCTGCCGTCATTATATTCAAGTCATAATCCGGTGTGATACCGAACAATTCAAGCACCTGGTCAAGCATTTCTCTATGCTGTGCCGTAACAGCTACAATCGGCTGAATATATTCAGGATATCTGCGCATAGCAAGCACCAAAGGACACATTTTAATGGCTTCCGGCCGTGTTCCAAATACCGTCATTAGTTTTATCTTTTTCACGGTTCTTCCTCCCCCTTATCTGTCGTTCAGAATACCGATTTTTTTAGCACCAACTGCCACTGCCGTAATAATTACAGCAATGATTAAGGCTGCATAGAAGCCGTCAAACTCAGCCCACAACACAGCTGCAATACCTAATACAGCAGTAATGGCATACATCAACAAAACAGCCTGTTTTTGATTCATTCCCATGGCCAGCAAACGATGATGCAAATGCCCCTTATCTGGCTGAAAAATAGGACGACCATTACTGTAACGACGCATAATAGCAAAAGCTGTATCCATAATCGGAAGTCCCAAAGCAATTGCAGGTACAATCAAAGCTACAGTAGCAGCAGTCTTTACTGCACCATAGACAGAAATCGCAGCTAACATATAACCAATAAACATACTGCCTGTATCACCCATAAAAATTGTTGCAGGACTAAAATTATAACGGATAAAACCTATAATTCCTCCCGCTAAAGCAGCCGTCATTACCGCAATATGATAATATCCCATCTGCACTGCAACAAGAATTACAGTTAAAGAAGCAATAGCAGAAACTCCTGCTGCCAATCCATCTAATCCATCAATCAAGTTTACCACGTTTGTAAAACTTATAACCCAAAAAATTGTCAGCGGTACAGAAACAAACCATTCGTTAAGATAAAAGTAACCACCAAAAGGATTATTTATCCATTCAATACGTATATCAAAGACAACCAAAATGCAGGCAGCAAAAATCTGCCCCAGCAGCTTTACTTTCGCCGGCAGCTGATATTTATCATCAAGAACACCTACAACGGCAATAACACTGCCACCTATCAGAATACCTACTATATCCTTAGTAAGCTCTAGACTTGCTACTGCGGCAATCATAAACGCAATATAAATAGCCAATCCTCCTAGACGCGGCATAATTTTCTTATGCACCTTACGGTTATCAGGCTTATCAATAGCACCAATTTTAAAGGCTAATGTTTTAATATAAGGGGTCAATATATAACTCACCAATGCGGCAAGTAAAAAAGGAAAACCATAGGCACTTAACATTTATATTTTCTCCACTTGCATCTAACTACGCAGAAACTGAAAACTTATAATAATTCATTCCTTATATAGTATAACATTTTTGACACTTGCGTCAATTACTTTTGTTACAAAAATAATTTACCTAATTATTTTGCTACTGCTTAGTTAGCTATATTAACGTCAATTATAACATTAATATAACTCTTAAAATATAAATTTTAGGCATAAGAAATATAATGTAAAAAGTTTGTCCACGTTTCTAATATGCTGCTTACAGCAGTCTTTAACACTTGTCTGTCAGGCAAAAACCGTAATAACAGCCAATATATTAGTTTATAACCTCAAAGCTCTAACAGCACAACTCGCAGTACAGTGCAATTACAATAATTTTTATTTTATCCTAGACAACATCAACAGCAAAGCTAAAATCTAAATCATGACAAAAAAATAAAGCAATTTCTAAAAAAAGAAACTGCTTCATTTTTTACAAAACTGATTTTATTGGTGATCCCGGCCAGAGTCGAACTGGCGACCTACCGCTTAGGAGGCGGTTGCTCTATCCTACTGAGCTACGGAACCGTATCTCACAGCAAGAGTTTTACTCAAAACTGTATCTTAGATTATATAACATATTGTCTAAGATTACAACAAAATAACTTGCATAACAAATCACTAAATTATTGAACTGCTTATATTAATCTAAAAATATTGACAAATAGAATCAATGCTATCAAACAAATAATAAAAGGGCAGGCTTTGCCAATACAATGCAAAGTCTGCCCTTTATAGATTCAAATTACTCCTGCACTATGTGCACAGAATGTTCTTCTGCTAAAACTTCCTTAGCAATATCATCAGCCATTCTCGGAGGAATGCTCCATTCTACACGTACCCCTGTTTTGCCCCACAAACGCGTAAGTGCTAACCTAAAATTTTCCAAGCTGTCCAAAGGCTGTAATGTCCTACTAACAAAATCTCGAATTGTATCACCTTGAGGAACATCTAATGTTAAAGCCGTTGTAAGAAAATTCTCTACTGCTGCTTTAGCATCATTTATAGGCAAAGCTACAATGGCCGTTTTATTTTGTTCATTATATTCAACATAACCATAGTTACATTTATAATTTAAGGTTACAGTATAATCAGTCATATTTATCCCCCTCTACTTTGCTATAATTATAACAATTCATAAGCTTATTAGCAATACGAGGATTTAAGCAAATAGTTAAAAAGAAAAATACAACAACACTATCTTCTGCTGAATACTGGCTGCAAACGTTTTTCCATCGGCAGTTTATCTGCTGTAACTGCCAACTGTGCCATTTCATACAATACAGTTTGAGCACACACTGGTTCCAGTTTATTGCGTACTCTACGATAAGCACCATTAGACTGCATCATATGTGCACCTACATTATCACGCAGATATAAATCCAATAGAGCCTTTATCCGCTTAATATGTTCCTCTGTTTCCACTGGAAAGAAAAGTTCTACGCGGTCATTTAAGTTACGCGGCATCCAATCGGCACTAGAAAGATAAAGCTGTTCTTCACCACCATTTGCAAACCAGAATATACGGCTATGTTCCAACTGACGTCCTACTATGCTGCGTACAGTAATATTATCACTTATTCCTTCAATTCCTGTACGTAAACCACAAATACCCCGAACAATCAAATCAATATGCACCCCTGCTGCTGAAGCTTCATAAAGTTTTTGGATTACCGGCTGGTCAATCAAAGAATTCATTTTAGCTATAATATGTCCTTCTTTACCTGCCTGCACCATTGCTATCTCATTATCTACCAGCTTATAAATTTTTTCACGCAATCCCAAAGGCGCCATTACAAGCTTATTCCATAAAGGTGGCTCACTATATCCACTAAGCAAATTAAAGAATGCTGAAGCATCAGTACCAAACTCATCATTAGCTGTCATCAAACCAAGGTCAGTATATAATTTAGCTGTGTTATCATTATAATTTCCAGTGCCAAGATGCAGATATCGTTTAATACCATTATCTTCTTTACGCACAATAAGAATAATTTTAGCATGAGTTTTTAGTCCTACAAGACCGTAAATTACATGACAGCCAGCTTTTTCTAAGCGGCGCGCCCAAAGAATATTATTTTCTTCATCAAAGCGTGCTTTTAATTCCACTAATACAGTAACCTGTTTTCCATTTTCCGCTGCACGTGCTAATGCAGCAACAATGGGACTATTGCCGCTCACACGATACAAGGTCTGCTTAATAGCCAAAACCTGCGGATCATCAGCAGCATCGCTCACCAGTTTAACTACAGGATCAAAACTTTCATATGGGTGATGTAATAAAATGTCATTAGATCTAATAGCTGCAAACAAATCACTGTCATCAGTTAATTCCTGCGGTCGCTGCGGTACAAATGGCTCATATAACCAAGGCCACATCCCTTTCATTCCTATAAATTTAAAGAAACAGGTTGGATCTAAGGGAGCATTAATTTCATAAACAACCCTGTCCGTTACATCAAGGTTTTCTTCGAGGAATTTTTTTATTCGGCTATTGTTGGTTTTAAATAACTCCAACCTTACTGTTGCACCACGTTTACGTTTACGCAAGGATTCTTCTACTTCTTTAAGTAAATCCACGCTGTCTTCTTCCTCAATATCAAGATCACTGTCACGTGTTACTCTAAAAGGTACAAGGTCAAGAATACGACAGCCTTTAAATAAATCATTGCAATGACTGGCAATAATATCTTCTAAGAATACAAAAGTTCGCTCTTGTTCTGGTTCAACTTCTGTAATACGGTTTAGTACGCTTGGTACCTGAATAAGTCCCATGCTGTGCTCGCCGTCTGCCTTTATCAATTCCACTGCTAGGTTAAGCGTTTTATTAGCTAAAAAGGGAAATGGGCGAGAAGCATCAACCGCCATTGGTGTCAATACAGGATAAACAACCTCACGATAATATTCCTCTAACCAATCCTTGCCTAAATCACTTAAATCCTTTACTCTGCGAAAATGCAATTTAACTGCATTCATTTCTGCCATAAGAACTGTGAGATATTTAGTCTGTGTACGCACTTGTTCATGTGCTGCCATACTAATGGCATCCAACTGTTCCTTGACAGACATTCCTGAAGCATCTCGTTTTTCAAGTGCATTATCAAAATTTCCCCACAAACCCGCCACACGTACCATAAAAAACTCATCTAAATTAGATGCAGAAATTGCTAAAAATTTCAAACGTTCCAATAAGGGAGTATCTTTAACCATAGCCTCCTTCAATACGCGAAGATTAAATTTAAGCCAACTAAGCTCACGATTATAAAAATATTCTGGTTTTGATAAATCTAAGTTTTTCATTATTTATTCACCCGTTCCAAAATCGGCTCTACACCAAATACTTCTTCAAAAAAGTATGCCTTATCTGTAAATGTCCATAACTCCAACGCTAAATCCTCTTTGCTGACAGCTTGAATTTTTAACTTATTATTCTTTAAGGTCACTGTACAGCTATGAATTTTTTGAAGATAACTGCGATCAAGAGCATCTGCCAACCGTACAATTGCCGCCAACTTTGCTACTACCGGAACAAGTTCTTTTTCTACATGCGGTGCACGTGTATTTGTTTTATCAAAAAGCCTATTAGCATGATAATAAGCAGCCAAAGCAACTATACTTCTGTCTAATTCACTAAATCCGATAATATCAGTAGACATGATAAGCTGATACGTATAAATCGAATGACTACGCATACATATATATTTGCCAATGTCATGCAGAATACAGGCTGCACGCAACAGCAAACGTTCATGTTCTCCCATTCCATATTCTTTGGCAATCCTGTCAAAAATAATCAAAGACAAACGCTCTACCTGCTGTGCATGTTTTTTATCATAAAGATAGCGGCTGCCAATAGTATGAAAAAGACTAATCAACTCCTGTTCCCATTCCTTACACATTACTGCATTAGTTTTTTTACCTATATGCAGAAGCTGCATTCCATCTATAAATCTGTCAGCAGTAATAATAATCTCTTTCGCTGGAATAAGATGTAAAAGCTGTTCATAAAGCAGAACTGTCGGCAAAACAAGTTCAGCTGCATCTGCTGGAATTTTATAAGTGCTTATCAATTGAGGCAAGCTCATATGACGCATATTTTCAAAAAAAGCATGAAATTTTTCTGCCTTAATACGATGTACGATTTCTTCTTCATTCAGTCCCAGCATCCGCAGCAACAGTTCTGTTTCTGTACCTGATAGTACCAAACTTTGAACCTTTTCATCTCCAAGCTCACGTCTTACAGGACTTATCATACTGCTGAGAAATTCAGTTAAAGCTTTATTAAAATGTATACTTTCTCGACGGTTACGCTCAAAACTTTCCTTAATACGAATAATGCCAACATGAAAATTTTCCTGATAAAATATTTTCTCATCTCGCACCAAGGTAACACCTAAGCCACCAGAAGAAATATCCATAAGCAGCATACCAGTACGGTCAGTAGTAAATTTTTCGTTTTTCAAAGTATGACGAATAGCGACAAATTTTGTGTAAATTTCTTTTGGCATATCTACAACATCAACTATTAATCCAGTTTTATTATAAATCTGGTCTAAAAGAAAAATTTGATTGCTGGCTTCACGTACAGCAGTAGTTGCCTGCATAACGTATTCTTCAACACCATACTCCTGCATAAGGCGTTTAAAACCTATTAATATTTCACAAATTTCTGAAACCAAAGGAAATGGTATTATTTTATTTTTAAAAGTTGCCTCTCCTAAGCGAATACGCCTGTTGCAGCGTTCAACAATTTTATATCTGTCAGTATTACGATACTCTGTAATCTGCATACTGATCATCTCAGAACCTAGGTGAATAGCGGCAAAGGTTGTATAATTTTTACGTCTCATTAACCAAGCCTCCAAAATACTGTGTTTTATATAATATTTTATTCTGTTTTTCAGGCAAAAATCCTGCGAACAGTTACTGATTATACAATAATTTAACAATTTTACAGAAAAATTATGTACATTCGCAGGATTTTTTCTATTTATGATTAATATATAATTTATAGATATCCTGCACCCTGCTTTATTCCACTTAGTGTAATCAGGATATAAACGAGGAGAAAAATATGCAAAGAATAGCTATTATCGATATCGGCTCTAACTCTGCCCGTCTTGTTATCAGTCATATATACAAAAACGGTGCTTACAATATGGTATATAACCAAAAAGAGGCATTACGCTTGAGCCAAAAAGTAAACGATAAAAATATGCTTACTGAAGAAGCTTTCATAAGTACAATTGATACTATGAAAAGTTTTGCTTATATGTGTAAAATATATCAAGCAGATAAAACAATTGCCGTTGCCACTGCTGCAATCCGTAATTCTGTAAATGGTTCAGAACTAGTAGCACGTGTAGCAGAAGAAACTGGTATAAAGCTGCATATTATTTCCGGTAATACAGAAGCATATATCAGTTACTTAGGAGTTATAAATACCTTAGATGTAAAAAATGGCATTATATTCGACCTAGGCGGCGGCAGTACAGAGCTAATTTTATTTAAAGACAGAAAAATATTAGAAAGTGTTTCTCTGCCTATAGGGGCAGTTAATACAACCTCCATGTTTAATACTCGTAATGTTATGCCCCCTAATGTTTACAGTGATGTCAGCTTTTTTATTACAAGCCGTCTTGACCAATATCCTTGGATAAAACAAAATGAAATGTCACTCATAGGGGTCGGCGGAACGGCACGTACTGTAGCCAAAATTATCCAAAGAACAAAAAAGTATCCTGCTACAAAAATTCACAACTATGCTTATAATGTTCAAACTTACCGTGAATTTTTCAACAACCTGCGCAGTACTAACCTAGAGCAGCGTAAAAAAATCTCCGGTCTAAGCAATGAACGCAGTGATATTATTCTTGCAGGCAGCAGCATTATCAATTGTTTATTCGATGTTACTGGAGCAAAAAAACTTATAACATCTGGCTGTGGTCTGCGTGAAGGTCTTTTCTTTGATTATTACTCAAAAGTTAATCATGTACCACTGATAGCTAAAGATGTTCTTTCTATGAGCAGACAAAATATGCTTCATTTGTATGAAAATGCAGATACAAACCACGCACATCACATTACACACTTGGCTCTTGCCATGTTTGACGGTTGGAAAGAGCTTCACAAACTCAGTTCCAGCTATCGCCGTCTGCTGGAAACAGCTGCACTGCTGCACGACATTGGTATCACCATTAACTTCTACAGCCATGCACGTCACAGTGCTTACATGATTCAAAATGCTAAGCTGTTCGGACTGACTCACAAAGAACAAATTATAACCGCAGCTATCGCAGGCTGGCACAATGGTGTCTCCAAAAATTATTTCAAAGACCGCTTTTATCGTGAAATGCTTACTGAAAGTAACTGGAAAGCTATCAATAAGCTTGCTTTACTGCTGGCTTTAGCAGAAAGCCTAGATTATACAGAAACTACTCAAATTCATGTTATCGAACCAAAACTAAACAAAAAAACAGCAACTCTCAAATTATATGCCCAAGGAATTCCCAGCATTGAAATGCATCAGATTAAAAGCCATCTATCTTGGTTTAAAAAGACTTTTGAAACCGAACTAAAAATACAACTGGCTGCAAACGAAAGCAGCAAATCATAAACTTTATCTTACTTTTCTAAATAAAGTAAAAAGAACCTGTACTGCCACTTTTACGAATTAACACCAAAAGTTATATTTTCAATATACTTTCAGTGATTATTTCTGTTAAGCAAAGTACAGGTTCTCTTTTTATGCCTTATTTTACTGCAGCACGAAGAATTCCATAAACCATCAAAGCAGAGTTATACAAATCTTCTTCTTTTATATATTCATCAACAGTATGCACATTAGCCATGCCAGTCCCCAAAATTACACAAGGGATGCCATAAGCATTGATAAAATTAGCATCACTGCCACCGCCAGTCAGCGTTATATTAGGTGTAAATCCATGCTTTTCACAAGCATCCTTAGCCAAAGCAACCACTTCGCTGTCCTCTGCTACAAGGAAAGAACTGTACTTATGCTCAACTACTGCTTCAACCTGTGCACCATATTTTTTCGCACTTTCCACAATAGTATTAACAACTTCATCACGAATACTTGCCAATTTTTCATTGTTGCGACTGCGTGCATCACCTTCAATAGTAACAAGATCAGGGACAACATTAGTTGCTGTTCCACCGTTGATAATACCTATATTGCAGGTAGTTTCTTCATCAATACGGCCATATCGTTCTACAGAAGCCAACGCCTTAGCAGCAATCATGATTGCATTAATGCCTTTTTCTGGTTCCAATCCACCATGAGCTTTTTTACCAAATATATCTATTTTGTATTTATATTGACCAGGAGCGCCTACTACAATTTCTCCGGGCGCGCCCTCACCATCAAGCGCATAGCCTACATCTGCACGCAATTTTGATTTATCAAGACAACGTGAGCCATTAACCCCGCCCTCTTCACAAATAGTAAACAGTACCTGTATATCTCCATGAGGAACATTTTCTTCTTTCAACAAACGTAATCCTTCTAAAATTCCTTCAACGCCAGACTTATCATCCGCTCCTAAAATAGTTGTTCCATCACTGTACAAAATTCCATCTTTTTTTACAACAGTTGTACCGCTGCAAGGCTCTACACCGTCCATATGTGCTGAAAGCAACACCCTTACAGCATTTTCTGCACCAACAGATGCTGGCAGAAAAGCCCAAAGATTACCGCAATTTCCCCCAAGTTTTTTTCCTGCATCATCTTCTTCAACACTGAAACCAAGGTCTTCCAACTTCTTTTTCAGTATTTCAAATACTGGACGTTCCTGTAGACCATGACATGGAACTGCTACAATTTCCTTAAATTCTGCTAACATCCGTTCTTTATTAACCTGTACCATAATCTTACCTCCTATTATACTTTTACCGCTAAAAACGACGGCTGATAAAAATTCAATAGTATTATTTTATTTTTCAAATAAATCCAGTATGTTCCAATAAAATTTTACAACCTATACAAATTAAAACTGCTCCGCCGCAAATATCAGCACGTTTGCCAACAGCTGCACCTAAACGAAATCCTGCTAAACCACCAAATGTGGCAACAGCAAAGGTTACAACACCTATAAGTACTGCTGCAAACCAAATATTGGTATTCAAAAAAGCAAGGCTAATACCTACAGCCAAGGCATCTATACTGGTTGCAACAGCAAGGACAAACATTTCTCTAACTGTATAATTCTTTTTTATATTACAAGATTCGCTGGATTCTCTAATCATATTTATACCTAAATAAGTTAATAAGATAAAGGCAATCCAATGATCATATTCAGTAATATAGTTACGAAAAGAAACTGCTCCAAAATAGCCTATAACAGGCATCAAAAACTGAAAAGCTCCAAACCAACTGCCAAAACGTAAGGCTCCCGCTGTTCTGCTGGCAGGACTTAAAGCCATACTTCCACAAACAGATACGGCAAAAGCATCCATTGCCAAGCCTACTGCCAATAACAGCAACTCCACTAAACTCATATTTTCTTCCCCCAACAATTATCTTCTTAAGTATATACTCAACAGCTAGAAAAAACGCTTATTATCTTTGCTCAGTTTCAGTACACGAAACAAACTTGTCATAAACATCATACCCAAGGCAATCGCACTGGCATCCATACCAGCGGTAAGTAAAATGTTAACACCCTTATCATAATGATTCTCAATAATTTGAGCCATTCCATTATACATTCCCAATCCAGGAACAATAGGAATAATTCCAGGAATAACAAATATTGTTACTGGCTGTTTAAAAATACGTGCTGCTAATTCACTTAAAAGCGAAAGTATAATTGTAGCGAAGAGATTTGCATAAAAAGAGCTATACTCCAAGTCTTTGCGTACATAAACAAATACAACCCAACCAACAGCACCAATAACCCCACCAATAACTAAACTTTTACGTGGTGCTTGGAAAAGCACACCAAAAGCAGCTGCAGCAAAAAAAGAAAAAATAAAAGCAGACCAATAATTTATGGCCATAATTCCCACCCCCAGTGATACCAAATAAGCAGAGTAAATGCTAAACCAATCGCAATAGAAGTAGCAAAAAGCATTGCCTCTGCAATACGTGAATTACCAGAAATTAAATCACCAGCCATATAATCGCGTAACCCATTGGTAAAAGCCACCCCAGGCAAGAACGGCATCAGTGCACCTACTATAATATTAGTACGAGTACACTGAACACTTACGGCACAACAAGCTATAGCTAAAGCTCCTATGGCAGCTCCAGCTAAAGCATTTTCCCAAAAAGCACTTGGTCTATAACCACCCAATTGTTTTAATAATGCCATAGACAAACCACCAGTAATAAAAGCTGCTACAAAGTCATGACTGTTTCCGCCAAGCATAGCTGCAAAACAGGCAGAGCTGCCAGCTGAAGCAAGGCATATGCTCATATTTCCATATAAAGGAGCTTTATGAAATATATCATCAAAATACTTCATAGTTTCTTTATAAGACAAGGGCCACGTTTTTAGATTATAAGAAAAATTATTTACCTCACTGATAACATTAAGATTTGTACTGCGATAACGGATACGACAAATAATAGTAGGCCCATCACTTGTTTCATCTCCCAGAATAATCACTGTAGGAGTAACAAAAACATTAATATCATAATATCCATGCACATGGCAGAAGCGGGAAATCGTATCCTCTACACGTGATGTTTCCGCACCATTTTTCAGCAGTGCCTTACCCATAGCTAAGGCAAGGTTTAATGTTTGCTCACGATTTAAAGTGCCTGCTTCTAAACCCATATCATTGTCCTCCGCCTAATAAAGCAGCTACAGCTGCTCTAAAACGGTTGGCTCCTCCCATAGAAGGATGCGGTACAGCCATGCAGTCTACACCATAACGGTTCAATGTACCTGCTGCTTTTTGCCCAATAGCCACTATTTTCATTCCAGGACAAAGCTCCAACAACATACGTGCATATTCAATCCCTACATCTAACTCGGAAACTGAAGGAGTCCGATTAGTCAACAACTTGCCCTCTTTATAAGGATGAAAAGGAAATATATTCCACAAAATAACATCAAAAGATGCTAATCCATGACGATTAAGTGCATTCCAGACAACTGTATCTGTAGGTTCATTAAAACCTTTAAGTTTTTGGCTGTTATTCAAAAGCGAACTTTCAGGATTACTAGTACGCTCATAGCACCAGTCTCCCAGAACACTTTTCTGGCTTACATCTGGATGCTGCCCTAAAAGAATACGTTCTGAAGTAATAGCGATACCAGAAAAATGTCCACCTTGGTAACCCAAAGCTTCTGCAATAAATAAGTATTTTGCTCCTAAGCGCAACTCTAAATAACGCCGCAAATTAGCACTGCGCACGGCTGGTGCCTGCGAGTCAATATCACAGGACGGGTCAAAATCTCTCCAAGGATTAAATACCAATGGACTTTTATAACTTTGTAATTTATCTAAAAATATATCTATTTCCATAAATTCCTCCAGTTTTTATTATAACGCATAGGGGGATATAGGAGCAACATTATTAGTCTATTCCGAAAAGATATTTTACACTTTAATCCTAGAAAAATGGATGCAGATTCTCTGTCCCTCGCATCCATAAATAATATAATCTTTTAAATAAATAACAGCAAAATCATACCTACTATTAAAGCAAGAGTGATACCTTATGTATTACGTTTACAAACTTCCATAGTATCTACACCATCAATACCTGCATAAATAACAATAGCACTGGCAATGGAAGAAACAGTACTTCCTAACATTCCTCCAATAGCAGCAGCAGAGTCCAAATTCATTGTTTTTAAGCCAAATTGTACTGCTTATGGTGTTACCGCCTCATTAAATGTAACAGTAGCAGCATCACCTGAGCCAGAAATAAGTGCCAATATAATATGTTAATTTAACAAAAAAGCTGCTGTAACTTATCAGTACAGCAGCAGAATGTCATATTATGTTATTGGTGCCATAATCCATAATTATGGACAATATAATTAGTTAATGCATCTTCATATTCACTATCTGGAACAGGCTTATCCATTTGATCAACAAAATGACGTTCAGCAGACCAATAATAAGCCTTACCACCGAAATATCCCAAAGCATAAGGAATATCAGTATGCTGCAAAAGATTACGCCCCATAAACTTATCAGGAACGCTAAGTCCTAAAAGATACAGCAACGTAGGTGCTAAATCTATTTGCGAAGCATAGTCATTAATGTGCAGATTATCAAGCGGGGTTAAATTTTTACTAATAAAAATCAATGGTATAGGCGCAATACTCTGTTTATCTTCAGCTTTCGTTACTAATTTAGTATACTCTCCACCGCTATGAGGATTATGGTCACTGGTAATAATAAAAAGTGTCCTGTCATCCATCAATCCACGTCTTTTTGCCTCATCAAAGAACTGTTTCAATGTTCTATCTACCCAATAAATACCACGAACAGTTATATATTCATTACTGCGCACATTTTCCGGCATTTCTCCCCAGCTAAAACCTGTATACGGGTACGGCTGATGCATATCCAGCGTTTTGGTAACCATTAATAAACGCTCATTTCTGTCTTTAGCATTCTCCAAAAGCTTTATAGTTTCCTCATACATAACATCATTATGATATCCCCAACCACTGGCACCAGTATAACCCTGTTTTTCCAAATACTCTTTAGCATAATATTCTTTCATGCCAAATTGCTCTGGGTATTCACGCAACTCATTAGCATAATATTGGCTAGAAGCATTCATAAAAATTCCGCGCATACCGGCATCCTGAACACAGCGAAATAAACTGGGAGTATTTTTCCCAGGAATATCTTTATCCATAATTATATGTGAACGAAAAGTTGCATTTAACCCCTGAGTTGTCGGAACAGAGGAAGTATAATAGCGATTCATATGCGGATAGCGGATAATAAGACTATTTAAAAATGATGTAGCTTCTTCTGGAATATTGGAATTATAATAGTTAATAAAATCACG
Source organism: uncultured Phascolarctobacterium sp. (assembly GCA_964595445.1). Classification (GTDB taxonomy): domain Bacteria; phylum Bacillota; class Negativicutes; order Acidaminococcales; family Acidaminococcaceae; genus Phascolarctobacterium_A. The sequence goes on along the minus strand of CAZQQK010000034.1, from coordinate 2,257 downwards.
ATGCATAGATTCCAAAATAAGCAACACTATCCTATCATACTGCGGTTTCTTTTTAATAACAGTCGGCTTAGGCACATCAATCCCTAACTCTGTTAAACGTGTCTTATCTCTGGCAGTCAGTTCACGCAACTCCACATGTTGAGCACCAGCTAACTTATCTGTATCAAACATCGCCTTACTGATAAAATTAACATTAATTGGCACCGATAACATATTACGATAATTCATGCGTGTTTTTTCATTCTCTACTTCTACATACATCCCAATAAGATTTTCTACACCATACATCCCCAAATATCCTAAAAGCCTGTCAGTAATATTCAACCCAATGGTAAACATAGCTGCACAAAGCAGCGACCAAGCAAAATTAGGCTTTCTTTTTTGCGGAACAGGTACATAAAAAAGCAGGATTGTAATAAGTACACCAGCAAAAACAGCTGCTGTCAGCGTATTACTCATAGTCGCAAAGATGCCCTTAACTGCATATATGTTTAAATTTTGAAACAAAACACTTTCTACGTGCATTGATGTTTGCCAAAAATAAAAGCCATCAAAAACAATAGTCAAAGCAGAAAATAAGTAAACTGCAAAATAAAGCAGTTTCATCCATATATTTGGCCACTTATGATAGCACATAGCTGCCATTAATACCAAAAAAATGTTATTGTTAATTCCGGCTAATACAGATAAAGTCGTTTGCAAGCCTCTATCAAGACTTAGCTGAGAAATCATGAAAAAAGCATCGGCTATATACAATATACCTATTATAATTACCGGTACATAACGAAATATACGATCCGGTACACGTTTTCGCCTATAATATAATAGGCTGACAATTGCAGCTAACAAACATTCCCTCAAAACATGGTCAAAAACCTGAAAGAAAAATTCATTCACTGGAAACGGATCAATATCTCCAAAGCTTTTATAAGCTATATAGCTTTCAACAATACAGGCTGCCAAGATAAAAAAACAGCACACCTGCTTTTTCCCCACTCTTTCCATCTCATATCTTTCCTCTATATTTTATGCTAAAAAAGTTATAGGCTCTGATTCCATTTCTATTATAAGCGGTGTAACCGTAACTGCATCACCATCCAGCTCTGCCGCAAAATTGTCCTCATTGCAAAGGATTTCTATTTTTTTAGCACTGCGAATAATAATATCATTATCAAGATTCAGTGCTTCCATAGCTATACAAGCAGCATAACGGATAAAATCGCCACGCTTATCTCCAGTAAACAACGCTGCATGTAAAAGGGGAGATGACAGCGAAGCTCCGCCAAAAAGATTATATCTGCCAGCATAATAACGGCTTTTTCCTACAATAACAGAAGTAGCTTCATGCCATTTTTCTTCGTCATCAAAACGAACCTGAAATCTATACCGCCAATTATTAAATAAAAACTCTTTACGCATTAATTCCGTTCCCTGCCAGACATAAGCCAGTTTATTTAAAAGTTTTTTCTCTTTCTCACTGACATTATCTACCACAAGAGAATCAAAGCCAACTCCAGCTACCGTTAAAAAAACGTTACCATTAGCTCTGCCTAAATATACAGGTATTTGTATACCTTTAGCAACACGTTTAAACCATTTCTGCGGGTCTGCTTTAAGCAACAGTTCTTTAGCAACTAAATTTACTGTTCCTGCTGGAAATACACTAATATAGGGCACATAGCGAAGATTTGCCAACTGCTCAATCATAGCTCTAATAGTCCCGTCACCGCCAGCAATAATAACCCATTCAACTTTTTCTTCAACTATCTTTTGTGCTATATTCGGTATCTGTTCAAAATATCTAATATCACATAGTTCAACATTTTTCGAGCCTACCATCTCTTTTGTCAACTTAAAAGTTTCATTTATTTTAGCCATCATGCTCGCAAAAAGCTGCTTGCCGGAATTTCTATTATATAAAATAACAACTTTTTTAAATTTGCTAACATCAACATATTCTACAGCCATTTTCAACTCCTAAAAATCCACTTTTTACGCGAAAGATAATTCCAAACTACAACAATACAACTTGTAATTACCTTTGAAAGCATCAGCTGCCATCCAAGCAGGCTGACAAATATATACATAAGCAGCAAATTAAATCCTAAACCCATAATGCTTACTAAAAAAACAAGACTTAACTCCTTACCCGTTTCATAACGGCTGCCGCTGTTAAAAACAAGTATATTTCCTAAAAAATAATGGTATAAAGTAGCTAAACTAAAAGCTGCCGCCGTAGCCAGCATAGTCATAACAG
>CAZQQK010000033.1:0-17443 GCA_964595445.1 uncultured Phascolarctobacterium sp. | reverse complement strand
ATTGATGTAGAGGATTATCGTGATCGTCGTATTGAAACTTTGAACCGTCTGGCAGCTCGTTTGGCAGATAAGGTAAAACGTACTGGTGAGCGCGTAGCCTTAGAACCGATGAATCCGCATGAACGCAAAATCATTCATATGGCTTTGCAGGGTGATCGTAAAGTGACTACCTTGAGTGAGGGTGATGATCCTTATCGTCATGTGGTTATCGAATTGAAAAAATAAATAAGAAAAGGCTGTCGCGATGGTAGTAGTGTTATACATTAGCGGCAGTCTTTTTTAATTAAAATGGAGGAGATTCAAGTGTCTGAAGATACAATTAGTGCTGTTGCCACAGCTCTTGGTGAGGGTGCTGTAGGTATAATTCGCATTAGCGGAACTAAAGCACTTTCTGTGGGTGAAGGTTTATTTAAAGCAGCTTCAGGCAGAGCTTTAGGAGAATATCCGGTAAACACTTTAGTTTATGGAAATATTTATGATGCAGATGGTAGCTTAGTTGATGAAGTTTTAGCAGTATATATGCGTGCACCGCACTCATATACTGCAGAAGATGTAGTAGAAATACAATGTCATGGTAGTATACAGTCTTTGCGTAAAATTTTAGCATTGACTTATGAACTTGGTTCGCGTCCTGCTGAACCAGGAGAATTTACAAAGCGAGCTTTTTTAAATGGACGTATTGATCTTACACAAGCAGAGGCGGTTATGGATATTATCCGTTCCCGCAGTGAAGCTAGTTTGAAATTGGCAGTAAGGCAGCAGCAGGGTCAGCTGGCGAATGTTCTGCGCAGTCTGCGTCATGAATTGCTTGATACGGTAGTTAATTTGGAGGCAGTTATTGATTATCCAGAAGAAGATATAGAAGATGTGACTTATAAACAAGTTCAAAAAAATATTATTGAAAATATTAGTAAAATTGAAAAACTGCTTGCCAATGCTCATACAGGGAAAATTTTACGTGAAGGTTTGCGTACAGCTATTGTTGGACGTCCTAATGTTGGTAAATCAAGTTTATTGAATGCTTTGCTTAAAGAAGAACGGGCTATTGTTTCTCAGTATGCAGGAACTACTAGGGATATTATTGAAGAACAATTGCTGTTGGATGGTGTCCCTTTAGTACTGACAGATACAGCGGGAATTCGTTCTACAGATGATTTTGTTGAGAAGATTGGCGTGGAAAAAAGCAGACAGGTGCTGCAAAATGCTGAATTAGTTATTTGTGTTATTGACGGCAGTGCAGGACTTACTGCGGAGGATGAAGAAATTATTAGTGCAGCTGCTGATAAGCCATGCGTAATTATTATTAATAAGAGTGATTTAACGCAGGCTGTAGATATACTATCTTTAAGACAGCGTTTTGGAGAAGCAAAGGTTATGCTGCTTTCAGCTAAAACTTTGCAGGGATTGGATATTTTTACTGCTTGGTTAAAAAAATATGTTTATGGCAGTGAGGGCAACCTGAGTGAAGGTGCTTATGTTCAAAATGAAAGACAGGAACTTTTATTAAAGCAGGCATTATCTGCATTAGAAGATGCAGCAGCAGCAACAGATAATATGTTGCCGTATGATTGTATTGTTATTGATGTACGTACAGCAATTGATTTGTTAGGTGAAATTACTGGTGAAGCAGTACAGGATGAAATTATTAATGAGATTTTTGCACGCTTTTGTATTGGTAAATAAGTTATGGATTATATAAAGTTGTATAGTTAATTCAAGAGGTAAATAATGGGATATATAACAGATACGTTTGATGTAATAGTTGTTGGTGCCGGACACGCTGGTGTAGAAGCTGCTCTTGCTGCTGCTAGACTAGGCGGAAAAACATTGTTGGCAACCCTTTCTTTAGACAACATAGCATTAATGCCGTGTAATCCATCTATTGGCGGGCCTGCTAAAGGTCATCTTGTGCGTGAATTGGATGCTTTAGGCGGTCAGATGGGAATTAGTGCTGATTTAGCTTGTATTCAGATGCGTTTGCTGAATACTGGTAAGGGATATGCTGTACATGCTTTACGTGGTCAGGAAGATAAGCCTTATTATCATACTTTGATGAAGAAAATTGTTGAAGACCAGGAAAATTTGGAATTAAAACAATTGATGATTGATAAATTATTGGTAGAAAATGGAGAAGTAGTTGGTGTTGAGGCAGAAACAGGAGAGATTTTTGAAGCTAAATGTGTTATTTTAGCTACTGGTACTTATCTGCGCGGACGTATAGTTTATGGTCAAGTAAATTATGAATGTGGTCCAAATGGATTACGAAGCGCACAGAAGTTGTCAGCATCATTAATGGAAAACGGTATAGAGTTAATGCGTTTTAAAACTGGTACACCTGCTCGTATAGATGCTCGTAGTTTAGATTACAGTAAAATGGAAGCACAGTATGGTGACGAAATAGTACGTAATTTTTCATTTCTCAGTGATATAAAAACTAGAGAGCAGGTTCCCTGTTATCTTACATATACTAACGAAAGGACGCATAAAATAATTCGGGATAATTTGCATTTATCAGGAATGTATAATGGTATGATTGAGGGCGTTGGCCCTCGCTATTGTCCTTCCATTGAGTCTAAAATTGTGCGTTTTGCCAACAAGGAACGTCATCAACTGTTTATCGAGCCTGAAGGACGCAGTACTAATGAAATGTATGTACAGGGAATGAGTTCCTCTTTGCCTGCACATATTCAGTTGCAGTTTATGCAGACAATTCCTGGCTTAGAAAATTGCAAAATGATGCGGGCAGGTTATGCTATTGATTATGATTGTTTAAATCCTTTGCAATTGAAGCCTTCTTTGGAACATAAAGTTGTAAAAGGGTTGTTCAGTGCAGGTCAGTCAAATGGTACAAGTGGATATGAAGAAGCAGCAGCACAGGGACTTGTTGCAGGCATTAATGCAATGATGAAAATTAATGGACGCGAACCTTTGATACTTCGTCGCGATGAAGCTTATATTGGTGTACTCATAGATGATTTGGTTACTAAAGGAACAAATGAGCCTTATAGAATGATGACATCAAGAGCAGAATATCGTTTGCTTTTGCGTCAGGATAATGCCGATTTGCGTTTGACGGAAAAGGGAAGAGAAATAGGTCTTGTTGATGATAAGCGATATAATGTATTTACTGAAAAGCGTACAGCATTAGAGCGGAGTATTTATGAACTTGGCAAAATGAATATAGCACCGAGTGAAGAAAATAATGCTAAATTGCTGTCTATGGGAAGTACACCTTTACGCAGCGGTGTGAATATGCTTGATTTATTGAGACGTAAAGAAATTACTTATAAAAAGCTTCAAGAAGCTTTTCATCTGCCTGTTTTAACTCCGCAAGTATCAGAACAAACTGAGATTTTTGCTAAATATGAAGGGTATATTACTAAACAACGCCAGGAAGTAGAACGTTTTATGAAGCTAGAAAATAAGCGTTTGCCTGAGGATATTGATTATCATGCGATAAAAGAACTTTCCAGTGAGGCAGCTGAAAAATTGGATAAAGTAAGACCTATGAATATTGGGCAGGCGTCAAGAATCAGTGGTGTATCTCCTGCTGATATAAGTGTATTAATGATAGCTTTAGAGTTGAAACGCAGAAAGGAGCCGCTAAAATGACATTTACTGAAATTTTGGCAGCTAAAGGTAGAGAAGCTGGAATAAGTTTTACAGATTTACAGTTGAGTCAGTTTAATCGTTATTATGAGCTTTTGGTAGAAACCAATAAAGTTATGAATTTAACTGCTCTTACAGCTCCGGAAGATGTAGCTGTAAAACATATGATAGATAGTTTGTTGGCTTATGATACATCTATGGAGGGAAAAACTTTAGCGGATGTTGGTACTGGAGCAGGATTTCCAGGTGTACCGCTGAAAATTTACTGTCCCTCTTTAAAAGTTACACTTATTGATTCTTTGGGAAAGCGACTGAACTTTTTACAGCAGGTAATTAATGAATTAGGATTAGAAAATATTTGCTGTGAACATCTGCGTGCCGAAGATGCTGGGAGAAACAAAAAGCATCGTGAAAAATATGATTTTGTTACAGCGCGTGCTGTAGCACGTTTAAGTGTTCTTGCTGAATATTGTTTGCCATTGGCAAAAAAAGGCGGACAATTTGTGGCTTTAAAGGGAAGTAAGTTTACAGAAGAAATTAATGAGGGTACGCAGGCAGTAAAAATATTAGGTGGAAAAATTAGTAGTGCTGAACCTGTAAAATTACCTGGACTTGATGATGGTCGTGCTATAATAAAAATAGAAAAAATCAAAATTACTCCGGCACAATATCCGCGTAAGGCTGGTACGCCGGAAAAGCAGCCCTTAGGCAGCAGATAGGGGGATAATAATGTTAGTTGATGATGGTTTTTCTGTGCTGGATACTGATTGTGGTATCATAGGTGAACGGAAAGCAGTAACAGAAGTAAAAGTTGTGAAAGTTCCTATTGAAAAAATTTTTCCTAATCCATATCAGCCCCGTAAAAATTTTGATGATACAGCTTTGGAGGAACTTTCTGATTCGATTGCACAATATGGTGTATTGCAGCCATTACTGGTTACACCTGCTGAGGGTGAACGATATCTTTTAATTGCTGGAGAGCGGCGACTGCGTGCTGCAAGAATGGCAAAGCTTGAAGAAGTACCTGTAATCATTAGTGAATATACTACACAGCAAATAGCAGAAATAGCTTTGATAGAAAATTTGCAGCGTGAAGACTTACATTATCTTGAGGAAGCAGAAGGCTATGAACAGCTTATGAGTCAGTTTCATTTGACTCAGGAGGCTATGGCTGCCAGAGTAGGTAAAAATCAATCTACTATTGCCAATAAACTGCGTTTACTGCGTTTATCCATTGCTGTACGTAAAGTATTAGTAGATGCAGGTTTAAGTGAACGTCATGCAAGAGCACTGCTGAAATTGGATGATGACACAAAGCGATTAGAGGTTTTAAAGGTAATTATTGCCAGAAATTATAGTGTGCGTCAGACAGAGGACTATATTAATAAGCTTTTGGATGATAAGCAGCAGGAGAAACGTAAACGTTTAGTAATAGTTAATGATGTGCGTATATATCTTAACAGTATTAAACAAGTTGTCAGCGCGATAAAAAATGTAGGTATTCCTGTAAATATGGAACATAGTATTGATGGTGACGATGTAGTTATTAATGTGCGCATAAAAAATCAAAAGAAACCTAAAGATGGCAACAGCAAGCCGTTGTTTTGATAAAAATTAAGAGTAAAGAGATTTGTTTCACGTGAAACAAATCTCTTTTTTACAGTAGAATAGAGGTTTAGAAAATTTTATTAAGTAAATTTGCGAGTTCTTTAGAATATAACTGCTAGCAGAGTTATTTCCCAGGAAATAAGCATTTATAAAAACTGCTGCGAGGTGTAAAATAATTGAAATAGTCAATTAAGAGATAAAATAATGGAGGTGTATGCTAATGTATACAATGAAACAGGTTTGCCAAGAGGCGGATATTAGTTATGAAACATTAAAATTTTATTGTAATCAAGGATTAGTGCCTAATGTTAAGCGTGATAAAAATAATTATCGTATTTTTGATGAACATGATATAGCTTGGATTAAGGGTCTTATTTGTTTGAAAAACTGCGGTATGAGTATCGCTGAGATGAAAGAATATTTAAAAATGTGTTTGGAAGGTGTTGTTTCTATTCCTGAAAGAAAAGAAATGTTAGCGGAGAAAAGAAAGGAACTTTTGGTTAGGATAAAGTTATTACAGGATTCTGTAGCTTATATCGATTGGAAACAGGATTTTTATGATGATGTGCTAAATGGGAAGATTACTTATACCAGTAATCTTATCAAAGTTAGCAGTCAAGGCTGTAATAATAAATAGGATAGAGATTAGTATAAAGTGTGCTTATAAAACAATAAGTAATTTTAAAGTAAATAAATTCCAGCTTATCTTAGAGTAATGTTAGAAATAAAAACTTGACCGGTAGTAACTACTGTGTTGTATAGTAAGACTGTATAGTATTTGCTTCAAGATGGTCACTTGTCTTAGAGTAAAAAAAGTTAGTGCTGATTTCGTATCTTTGCTGAAGAAAGGATGAATAATTGTATGAAAAAAATAAGTTCTGTACTAACTGCATTGCTGATAGGATTATTAATGAATATGGGTTTTGCCATGGAAAAACCAGTTTTGCTGGCTGATCAAGGTAGCTTTATGGCAGGAGGTAGGGTAGTTACTGCTCCAGGAGTATATAATAGTAATGAACCGATTGACTTTGCCGGAGAAACATTACATGGTGATGCTGCTTATGTTTTTTGGCAGCAGCCTGTAGAAGCTCATAAAAATGCTTTAGTCTTTTTGCATGGTTATGGACAGTCTGGTAAAACATGGGAAACAACACCTGATGGACGTGATGGATTTCAGAATATTTTTCTCGCTCATGGGTGGAGTACCTATGTTGTTGATCAGCCACGTCGCGGAAAAGCAAGTCAATCTACGGTAGGAATTATTCTAAATGCACAGCCTCAGGATCAGCTTTGGTATGAAACTTTTCGAATAGGACGTTACCCTGATATTTATGATAATGTTGCTGTACCTAAGGATGCAGAATCTTTATCGCAGTTTTTTCATCAGATGACCCCTGATACAGGAGCAATAGATAATACTGTTGTTACTGAGGCAATGATAGAAGTTATGAAAAAAGCCGGTAATGGTATATTGGTAACACATTCAGCTGGAGGCGCTCCAGGATGGCTTACAGCAATAAAGTCATCTAACGTAAAAGCTGTTATATCATTGGAGCCTGGAACATTCCCTTTTCCCGAAGGTGAAGTTCCCGAAACAGAAAAAACTACTAGTCCGTTTCCGGCAGCAGGTATGTCTGTACCTATGGCAGATTTTCTTAAACTTACAAATATTCCTATAGTAGTATATTTTGGTGATAATATTCCCTCTGGAGATGTACCTGTAAGTAATTGGGGACAGGATAATTGGCGTGTACGTCTTAATTTAGCTCTTAAATGGCAGGCTGTGATGAAAAAACATGGCGGTGATGTGAGTGTAATTAGTCTGCCTGATATTGGTGTGAAAGGAAATACACATTTTTTGATGGCTGATTTGAACAATCACGAGGTAGCAGATGTAATTTCTAAATGGCTGCATGAGAAAAAACTAGATAATTAAAAGATTTATTAAGCTATAGCAGTAAACTACTAAATATTACTTGCTGTAGCTTTTGCTTTGTTAATGATGAAAATATGACTTATGATTATAAAATAAATTTTTCTGCTAAAGTATGCCAATATATGATACAATAGATTAGATATACTTTTAGATAGATGAGGTGACGCAAAAATGGTGAAAGTAATTGCTATTGCCAACCAGAAGGGCGGAGTCGGCAAAACTACGACAGCGGTAAATTTAGCTGCTTGTTTGGCATCTTTAGAGCGTAGGGTACTTTTGATTGACAGTGATCCGCAGGGAAATGCTACCAGCGGCTTTGGCTTCGATAAACGTGATATTAAGCAATGTATTTATGATGCTATTATTAATGATGTTTCTATGCAGGAGGTTATTAAACATACAGGTTACAAAGGTTTGGATATAGTACCTGCGACAATTCAGCTGGCAGGAGCAGAGATAGAGCTTGTTTCACTTATGAATAGGGAGGGACGTTTAAAAAATTCTTTGGAACGTGTAAAACATAACTATGATTATGTTATTATTGACTGTCCGCCGTCTTTAGGCTTATTGACTATAAATGGATTGACAGCAGCAAATTCAGTGATGATACCTATTCAATGTGAATTTTATGCTTTAGAAGGCGTAACAATGCTTATGAATACAATTCAGTTGGTACAGAGAAATTTGAACCCTGCTTTGAAATTAGAGGGCGTTTTGATGACGATGTATGACAGCCGTACAAATTTGTCACAAGAAGTAGTAAATGAGGTACAAAAATATTTTAAAACTAAAATGTATCAAACTATAATTCCGCGAAATGTACGTCTTAGTGAAGCACCAAGTCATGGACAGCCGGTTATTGATTATGATAGTAAATCTAAAGGTGCACAGGTATATATGGATTTGGCACATGAGGTGATTGATGATGAGTAAGCGTGGGGGTCTTGGCAAAGGTTTAGGTGCAATTTTTGGTGAAAATAACAGAGCAGTTCCAGAAGCTGCTCCTGATGTTGTTGCTGAGAATAATCAGCAGGAGATAGAGGTAAAAAAAATAGCGGCTAATCCTTATCAACCGCGCAGAATTTTTGATGAGGAAAAATTGCAGGAATTAGCAGCCTCAATCAAAGAGTTTGGGGTAGTGCAGCCTTTAGTTTTACGTAAGAAGAATAAGGGATATGAGCTGGTTGCAGGTGAAAGACGTTTGCGTGCAGCGGTAATTGCCGGTTTGGAAAAAGTTCCTGCTGTTATAAAAGATTATGATGATGCTAAGATGATGGAAATTGCACTTATTGAAAATATTCAGCGCCATGATCTTAATCCTATAGAGGAAGCACAAGGATTACGCCGTTTAATGCAGGAGTTTAAACTGACGCAGGAACAGGTTGCTGAAAAAGTAGGGCGCAGCCGTGTCGCGGTAACTAACATTTTGAGACTATTGAATCTGCCGCAGGAAGTACAGGATTATATTGTTAATGGTGTAATGAATATGGGACAGGCAAAGCAGCTGTTGGGACTTCCTAAACAGGAACAGCAATGCGAGGTTGCCAGAGCTATTATAGATAATGGTTGGAGTTCACGTATGACAGAGGATGTTGTACGTAAACTTAAAGAAGGAAAACAGCTGAAAGTTGTACGTGAAGTTATAGAAGAAATTGCAGAAAAGAATAGTAAAGATAAAAAATCTAAGCGTGAGCTTACAGAAAATGATTTATTTTGCCGCGATTTTGAGCATCGTTTAGTTGAGTTCTTAGGGACTAAGGTAAAAGTAGTTCCTAAAACTGATGAGCAGGGCCGTCAAGGAGGAACAATTCAGATAGAATATTATTCTGCTGAGGATTTGGAACGTATTTATGAGGTTTTGCAGCAGGGGCGAAGTGAAAATACAATTTCTTTAGAAAAAATGCCTCATCGTTTGCACGTATAAAAATCATTAAGTATTTTGCGTATAAATATATAAGATTTAATGATAGATTACCTTATAAAAATTTTATGTGCGGGGTAAATAGCTTTATGGATCAAATAAATATATTTATTGGACAGAACCTAACAATAATAATTATTATGCTTTTGCTGTTGGTTTTTGTGCTTTTAGGATTTTTAGTAAATTTAAAAAAACAATTAAATAACTTGCAGAAAAAGTATGATTTTTTTACTCAGGGCAGAGAGGCTAATATTGATACTGTTTTGACAGATACGCTTAATGAACTGCATAAGATGCAGGAAGAATTGATAACTATGCAGGAAAAACATATGAAGCTGCATGAACAGGTGCAGGGTTGTTTGCAGAATGTGAAAATGACAAGGTATGATGCTTTCGATGCTATGGGCGGAGAAATGAGTTATTCCATTATGCTGACAGATGCTAAAAATGATGGTCTTATTTTAACCAGTATTTATGGGCGAGATGAAAGCCGTTGTTTTGCTAAGGATTTAAAAAACGGCAAATCATCTTATGTACTGGCAGAAGAAGAAAAAAGTTTGCTGTAAAACAAAAATATATTAATAAAAAGAGCCAGAGTACAGTAGATGTTGATGGATTACCTTACACATCATGTACTCTAGCTCTTTTGTTTTTTAGATTTTTAGACTCCCTCAAAAAGATGGAGTAAAATAAACATACTCTCAGCAAATGTCAGATAACGGAACCATGCACGAGGATAGACAAACCCTTCACTGTCCTGTTCATAAGTACCGCTTATACGAGCGTGAACGGCTAAAGGTTCTAAGGCTGCAATAATGAGCAGCAGGAATCCTGACGTCCAGGTTGCATCATGAAACATAAGCCAAATACAATAGAGAAGAAATGACAAATCACCTATAAGATAAATAATGAAAGAAGATGCGTTCATATTAAGAATTATAATTTGTTTACGCTCCGGCATATTTGAATGTTCTCCCATTAATTTAGAAAAACGTTGGATAAAATATGCAATTTTTCGAGCGTTAATGAAATGATATATTTTTACAATAAGAAAAAAGAATGCTATGATGTTCATAAAATACCTCAAAATATTAATATAAATAAAAAATTAAGTGAGAGCAAGACATGTATATTTTTTTCGATAACATATTTTATATATCTTTAGAGAGTCTGAATTTATTATACACTATATGAAGAAAAGACGCTAGAGAGGAAAGTTTGAGTAAAAGTGTTTATGGAAAACACAAAAGACCGCAAAACAGAAACAATGTAGGCAAAAGCATTAAAAAAGTTGCACTATTGATAAAAATCGCTTATGTATACAGTAAACATGAAAAATTTCGTTGACAAAAGTGTAGTAATATAGATATAATGAGAAACATAAAGTTACCGGTTTAGTGGTTGTACGTAGAAACACGTTCGGTAGCATGTTTTTAAATATAAGGGAAAGAGGAGACTACAAATGAAAAAATGGAAAAAATTAGCCACTGCGGCAATGGCTGCGATGCTTTGTGCATCTTTACTCACAGGCTGTGGCGGAGACAAGAAACAAGCAGCTGGCAACAGTGATAGTATTAAAGTTGGTGCAGCTTTTGAGTTGACAGGAAATGTTGCTAACTATGGTAAAGCTATTAATGAAGGCGTTAAACTGGCTATGGCAGAGGTCAATGCAGCTGGAGGCGTAAATGGTAAAAAGATTACTCTTGTTGAGAGTGATAATAAATCTGAGCCGGCAGAATCCGGCAATGCTGTTACTAAACTGGTAACTCAAGATAAGGTAGTTGCTATTTTAGGACCTGCAACAAGCGGTTGTGTAAATGCAGCAACTCCTATTACAACAGCTAACAAAATTCCTCATATTGCTCCTGCGGCGACTGCTCCGAGCATTACAGTGGAAAATGGTAAAGTTAAGGATTTTGTGTTCCGTGCCTGCTTTATTGACCCGTTCCAAGGTCAAGTTATGGCAGTGTTTGCAGATAAAACTTTAAAAGTTAAAAATGTAGCTATTTTCTATGATTCTTCCAGTGACTATTCCAAAGGTTTGGCTGAGGTATTCCAAAAAACTTTGGAAGGCAAAGGCGGCAGCATTGTTGCTAAAGAAGCTTTCTTAGGAAAGGACGTAGACTTCAAAGCTGCTTTAACTAAGCTGAAAGCTTCTAATCCGGAAGCAATTTATATTCCTGGCTATTATGAAGAAGTTTCTAAGATTATTAAACAGGCTCGTGAAATGGGCATAACCTGTCCTTTGTTGGGCTCTGATGGTTGGGAGAGTCCGAAACTTGTTGAAATTGCAGGCAAAGATTCTCTGCAAGGATGCTATTATGTAAGTGCTTTCAATGCTCAGGATAAAGATCCTTCTGTACAGGATTTCATTAAAAAATTCAAAGAGAAATATCAAAAAGATCCTGACATTTTTGCAATGCAGGGTTATAATGCAGGTTTAGTTTTGGTAGATGCTATGAAACGTGCTGGCAGCACTGATGGTACTAAACTGGCTAAAGCAATTGCTGAAACAAAAGATCTTCCAGTTGCAAGCGGTAAGCTGACTTTTGATGCTAACCATAATCCGGTAATGCCGGCTTTGATTATTGGTTTGGAAAGCGGTACTCCGACTTTAGTTGAAAAAATTAGTCTGTAACAAAAAATAAAATAAGAAAATCAACTATCAGTTAAATAACAATTACTTTTAACATTTGTTTATTTATTATTTTGAAGGCTCGACTCAAATGGCGAGCCTTCTGTTTAAAAATATTGTTATCATGTATTTCTGAGGGGGAATAAATCATGAAAAGAGTAACTAAGTTATTATCTGTACTAGCAGCAGGTGCAATGTTTATGAGTGCACTAACTGGATGCGGCGGCGGCTCTAAGGGAGCTGACGGAGATACTATTAAGATTGGCGGTTTGCTGGAAATGACCGGCGGCAGTGCTTCTTTCGGTATTTCTTCTAAAAATGCTATTGACCTGGCACTGAATAAAATTAATGAAAAAGGTGTACTGGGAGGTAAAAAACTTTCCTTAGTGGTTGCTGATACCAAGTCTGAGGCTGCTGAAGCAACTAATGGTATGCAGAAGTTGATTTCTCAAGATAAGGTTGTTGCTGTTATCGGGCCTAATCAGTCTTCGGCAGTAATTGCTTCCGGAGCTATTAACAATGGTGCTAAGGTTTTGGGTATTACTCCTATGGGTACTAATCCTGATGTAACTGTAGACCCTGCAACGAAGAAAACTAAAGAGTATAGTTTCCGTACCTGTTTTATTGATCCGTTCCAAGGAACTGTAATGGCAAACTTTGCAGCAAAAGATTTGAATGTTGCAAAGGCTGCTGTTTTGGTTGATAATACCAGTGATTATGCTAAAGGTTTAGCACAGTTTTTTAAGGAGAACTTTTTGAAAAACGGTGGTGCTATTGTAGCAGAAGAAGCATATCTGCAAAAAGATACTGACTTTAAATCTACATTAACCAAAATAAAAGCAGCAAAACCAGATTTTATTTATGTTCCTGGTTATTACCAAGAAGTAGGTTTAATTGTTAAACAAGCACGCGAGATGGGTATTAATGTTGCTATTGCCGGCGGTGATGGCTGGGATAGTGCTAAACTTCCAGAAATTGCTGGAAAAGCTGCATTGAACAATACTTATTTCTCCAGCTTATATTCTCCGGATGATGCAAGTGATTTGAACAAAGAATTTGTTGCTGAATATAAGAAAGCTTACAATGGTAATCCTGATGTGTTTGCTGCTTTAGCTTATGATTCTGCTTTGCTCGTTGCTAGGGCTATTGAAGATGCCGGCAGTGCTGAGCCAGCTAAAATTGCAGCGGCTATGGCTAAGATTTCTGCTTTTAAGGGTGTATCTGGTGAAGTAGTTTTCAATGAACAGCATAATCCGATTAAGAGTGCAGTTATTATTGAATATAAAGACGGCATTCAGACTTTCAAAACAAAAGTTAATCCCTGATATTTACACTAGTTATTTTGACTAAATCAACGAGGCTGTTGTTTTGCGTAGCAACAGCCTCGTCTTTTAAATAAGTTTTTGTCCCACTTACGCAAATTAATTTTCTCTAGGGGGTAAATTATGGAGACCTTGATACATCAGTTTTTTCAGCAGCTGATAAATGGTATATCTTTAGGCAGTATCTATGCTCTGATTGCTTTAGGCTATACAATGATTTACGGCATTATTAAACTGATTAACTTTGCTCATGGCGATATCTATATGTTGGGCGCCTATTTTGGCTTTTTTGCTACAACTCAGATGGGAATGTCCTTTATTCCTGCTATTATTTTTTCTATGGCCTGTGCTGCTGTTGTAGGTATGATTATTGAACGTATTGCTTATAAACCGATGCGTAATGCACCGCGTATAGCTATATTGATTACTGCTATCGGTGTATCTTTCTTCTTGGAGTACAGCATGATTTTGCTGGTATCTCCGCAGCCGCGTACATTCCCCTCTGTATTCAATGCGACAGTTTATCATTGGGGGCCCTTAGTTGCTAATAGCCAACAGTTGGTTATCTTGTTGAGTGCAGTTGTTTTGATGGCTATTCTTACTTATATTGTAAATAAAACCAAGGCTGGCAAAGCAATGCGTGCAGTGTCCTTTGATGCTGATGCTGCAAGATTAATGGGTATTAATATTGACCGTGTTATCTCCACAACCTTTGCTTTAGGCAGTGCCTTAGCAGCAGCAGGTGGTGTGCTGGTAGGTGTTTATTATAACTCTATTGATCCTCTGATGGGTATGATGCCTGGTCTGAAAGCTTTCGTTGCTGCTGTTCTTGGCGGTATCGGTATTATTCCTGGTGCTATGATTGGCGGTATTATCTTAGGAGTTGTAGAAGCTATGGTTAGTGGTTTCTTCTCCTCTACTTTTCGTGATGCTGCTGCCTTCGGTATTTTGATTTTGATTCTGCTTTATAAACCCTCTGGCTTATTAGGCAAGAAGGTTCGTGAGAAAGTCTGAGGTGTTATAGTATGAATCCGTTAAAGAAATTTGATTTGAAAGCATTTGTTGCTAGTGCAGCCGTTTTTGGTATTTTACAAGGCTTGATTTTTGGAGAAATCATTGGCCCATTCTGGGAATTGAATATTATTCTGATTTGTATTAATATTATTTTGGCTGTCAGTCTGAACCTGATAAATGGTTATACAGGACAGTTTTCTATCGGTCACGCTGGATTTATGGCAGTAGGTGCTTATACATCTGCTATTATGACAGTTAAATTAGGTATGCCATTTGAAGTTGGCTTGATAGTAGCGACAATAGCTGCTGGTGCTTTGGGCTGTTTGATTGGTTTGCCTACACTGCGTTTAGATGGTGACTATTTAGCAATTGCGACTTTAGGTTTAGGCGAAATTATCCGTATCTGTATTCTTAATATTGATTATGTAGGCGGTGCTTCCGGTTTGATGGGCATTCCTCGTATGACTAATTTTGCTTATACTTTCTGGATTATGATAGCTATTATCTTCTTTATCAAGAATTTTAAAAATTCTTCTTATGGTCGTTGCTGCCTAGCGATTCGTGAAAATGAAATTGCTGCGGATACAATGGGTATAAATACCACGAAATATAAAGTTATGGCATTTACTTTTGGTGCAGCTTTTGCTGGTACCGCTGGGGCTTTATTCAGCCATTATTTTTTCTTGGCACATCCTGCTTCCTTTACCTTTATGCGTTCTTTCGATATTTTGACAATGGTAGTGCTTGGTGGTTTAGGTTCTATGACAGGTGCTATTACTGGTGCTACCCTGCTGACTTTCATTTCTGCGTATCTGTCTGACTACCCTGAATGGCGTATGGTTATCTATTCCGTTACAATGATTGTTTTAATGCTGCGTCGCCCTCAGGGGTTGTTTGGCAGTGAAGAACTCAGTCGTAAAATGTTTAAATTAGGAGGTAAGGATAATGGCAGAACTGCTGAAGGTAGATAATGTTTCCATGGTTTTTGGCGGACTTCGTGCCGTTTCCAACCTTTCCCTGCATATTAATGATGGTGAACTTATTGGTTTAATTGGCCCTAACGGTGCCGGAAAAACTACAGCTTTTAATATGATTACTGGTGTTTATACTCCTACTGAGGGTAAAATATTCTTCAATGGACAGCAGAGCAGCGGTAAAAAATCATATCAGGTTACACAGCTGGGTATGGCACGTACATTTCAGAACATCCGTCTTTTTTCTGAATTGAGTGTTATTGATAATGTAAAAATTGCTTATAATATGCACGTAACTTATAATTTGACCGATGCTATCATTAGAGATAATAAATATTTGAATGAAGAAGATTTTATTACTCAAAAAGCTTTGGAACTGCTCAAAATATTCCATTTGGAAGAAGAAGCTTATGAAACAGCCAAAAATCTGCCTTATGGTAAGCAGCGTCGTTTGGAAATTGCACGTGCATTGGCAACAGAGCCAAAACTGCTGCTTTTGGATGAACCTGCTGCAGGCATGAACCCACAGGAAACAAAAGAACTTATGGAAATGATTCGTTGGATTCGTGAGAACTTTAATCTTGCTATTTTGCTTATTGAGCATGATATGGGTTTAGTAATGGGTGTCTGCGAACGTATCTATGTATTGGAATACGGTATGAAAATTGCAGAAGGAACTCCTGATGAAATAAAAAATAATAAACGTGTTATTGAAGCATATTTGGGCGAGGAGGTTATCAACTAATGTTAACTGTTGAAGATATCAATGTTTATTATGGCGCAATTCATGCCATTAAGGGTATCAGCCTCGATGTTCCAGATGGCGAAATTGTTGCACTGATTGGTTCTAATGGTGCTGGTAAATCTACTACCTTAAGAACAATCTCTGGTTTAATGAAACCAAAAACAGGTAAAATTTTATACGAGGGGCAAGATATTGCCGGTATGCCTGCACACAAAATAGTTGGTTTGGGATTGTGCCAAGTACCAGAGGGTCGTCACGTTTTTGCTAATATGACAGTTTTGGAGAATTTGGAGTTGGGTGCGTATCTGCGTAATGATAAAGACGGTATTGCCAAAGACATGGCTGACGTTTTTGAAAAATTTCCGCGTTTGCTGGAACGTAAAAATCAGCTTTCCGGTACGCTTTCCGGTGGTGAACAACAAATGCTGGCTATGGGACGTGCTTTGATGAGCCGCCCTAAACTACTTTTGCTTGATGAACCCTCAATGGGTCTTGCTCCCTTGCTTGTAAAGGAAATTTTTAATATAATAAAAGAAATCAATGCCAGCGGCACTACAGTTTTACTTGTAGAACAAAATGCAAATATGGCTTTGTCGATTGCGGATAAGGCTTATGTTTTAGAAACTGGTCGTATCACTTTAAGCGGAACAGCAAAAGAGCTTGCCAGCAGCGAAGCAGTGCGTAAGGCTTATCTTGGCGGTTGATTTATATTATTTATTAAATGAAATAAGGGTTCTTTGATTTTAAGGAGGTCTTTTTATGTTAGTAAAAGACATTATGACAAGTACTGTACTTACTGTAAGAGAAGATCAATCTATGTTGGAAACACGTGAAATAATGCGTGGAAAAAATTTAATCAGCTTACCGGTTATTGATGATTTAAAACGTGTACGCGGTATTATTACCATTGATGATATTGGAAAAGCTTCTCCGAGTGACAGCAGTACACTTTCCCGTTATGAAGCAAATTATCTGCTTGGACGCTTAATGGTAAAAGACGTTATGCGCCGCAGTGTTGTGACAGTAGATGCAGATGATACTATTGAATTTGTAGCTTATAAGCTTTACAAATATAAAGTAAATGCTCTGCCTGTTGTCAACCATGAGAATAAACTTTGCGGTATCGTTTCCCGCAGTGATATTTTCCGTTCTATCATAGAGATGATGGGTATGAACCGCAGCTGTTTGCGTATGACTATTTTGTCACCGGATAAGGTTGGTGTAGTTGCAGAAATTTCCAGCATTATGAAAGATGACGGTATCAACATTATTTCCTTAGTTACTAAGCAAAATGGTGATGGCACTGCTGAAATTACAATTCGTGCAGCTTTGAATAATAATGGTATGGATATTATTGAACAAATTCGTGAAGCTGGTTATGAAGTTACCGATGTTATGACATTGGACGGTATCGAATAATGCTTTCTGCAAAAGATGTACATATCGGAGATGTGGTTAAAATGAAAAAGGCTCATCCCTGCGGCAGTGATGAGTGGGAGATAACACGTATTGGTATGGACTTTGGTATGAAATGCTGTGGCTGTGGGCATTATGTAATGCTTGCAAGGGCAAAGTTTGAAAAAGCTGCTAAAGCGTTAGTACGTAAAGCAGCAGAAAATTAAATAAAAAATTAATTAAAAGGCTGTTAATCTGTGTAAATGTACAAATTGACAGTCTTT
>CAZQQK010000032.1:0-17627 GCA_964595445.1 uncultured Phascolarctobacterium sp. | reverse complement strand
GGCGTATACTAATTTATTTTGTTGCTATTAAAAAGGTTGGTGCTTTATTATGAATGGAAAAAACAAAAAAGCTTTGTTGATGACTGCGTTGATTATAAGTGCTTGTGCTTTTAGTACACAACCATCTGCATATGCAGAAGAACTTGAAGAATATACATTAGACCAAATGTTAGTTACTGCTACAAGAACAGAAAAAAGAGATATTGAAACTCCTGCAATGGTAGAAGTTTTTGACGAAAAAAAGATTGAAAAATCCGGTGCTGCCAATGCATATGATGTATTAAAGAATACATTGGGTGTTAACAGTCACTCACAGGGATTTAATGGAACAGGCATGAGCACAATGACTAGTAAAATTATGATTCGTGCCGTAGAAAAAGGAACATTAGTACTTGTAAACGGTGTACCGATGAATATGGATGGTAAATACAATTTGGAGGATATTCCTACTGGTTCCATTGAGAAAATCGAAGTTGTGAAAGGTGGCGGCTCTGTTCTTTACGGTAGTGAAGCAACTGGCGGTGTTGTTAATATTATTACAAAGAAACATATGCAGAATACTATAAAAGTTTCTGCTGGTAATTTTGGTAAAGAACGTTACGATTTGTCTTTGGGAGCAAAGAAGTTTAACGTTTTTGCCAGTTTAGAAAACCGCGGTTATGCTGAACAAATGAGTGGGCCTACAACAAAACCTACTGCTAAAACTACAGCTTATGATTATGGTAAGGGTGAAAGAAAAAGCGTTTTGTGGAATTGGGAAATGACTGATGGTTTAACTTTTACTCACAGCTATTCAAAAAATGAACATCAATATTGGCAAAAATATGTATTGAGTGGTACAAGAAGTCAGAATAACTATTATAAAGATACGGATAATATGTTCTTGCTGCAATATAATAAAGACGGCTGGAAAGCTGATGTATCTTATGGTACACAGGAAAAAGTGTATGAACAGGCTAAGTTCTCCAAGGGAATTTTGGGAAATAAAGCTCCGTACAGCTCTCGTAAGGGTCATAATACAAACTTGAACTTGCAGAAAGAATTTGCTGTAGGTGAAGATAAAATTTTGGTTGGTGTATCTTTCCAGAAAGAAGATATGGATGCTTATGCAGCAAGCAAAGGCCCTATGTGGAGCAATTATCAACGCAACAATTATTCTGTATATGCTTCTTATGATTGGAAATTGTCAGACAGCAGTAATTTAATTTTTAATGCACGTGAAACTTGGGCAAATGGGATTAAAGGCACTCAGGATAATAAAGGGACAGGAAAATATTCTTCTGTTGAAAATCCTAATCAAAACAAATTTACTCCGGAAGTAGAGTTTTTGCATAAATTAAGCGAGAACAGCAGTATTTATGCTAAAGCCGGAAAATCTTTCCGTATGCCTAATTTAACGCAGATTTTTGGTACAGGCAATATGAATCCTTCTTTGGATATTAGACCGGAACAGGGAACACATTATGAAATAGGTTATAAAGCTGATATAGGAAAGTCTGATATTCGTTTTGCTTTGTTCAATTATAAGATTAAAGACAGCATTGATGCAGATACTAATTATAATGCTGACGGCTCTATTGATTTTGTTAATTATTTTAACGAAAATGTACGCAATACTGGCGTAGAACTGTCTGTAGCAATGAATCATGATGATAATTGGTCTACACGTTGGGGTGCTACCTGGCAAAGACCGCAGGCACAGAATAATAACAACTATGGCAATAACGACTGGCATGACATTTATAACAGATACCAGCTGCAAGGAGCTGTAGATTATAAATACAGTAAATTTACAGGCAGCATGAGTGTTAACTATGTCGGAAACCGTACTTCTACAAAGGCATCTACAACTTCTACAGTAAGACCGATTAAATCTCAGTGCTTTACAGATTTGCACTTTACCTATGCTCCTGAAAAAAATCAAAAGGCATTTTTGCATGTAAATAACTTATTTGATCGTTTGGATATTACTTCTAATAGTACAACAAATTATTATACTCTTGGACGTAATTTTATGGTTGGCTACGAATATAGCTTCTAAAAAACATTTATTGAGGGCAGAGAATTAACTTTGCCCTTTTTAGTGAGTTTCATAAAATATAGCAGATTTACAATTAGTAGTTATGGAGGTTTTATTGGTGAAAAAAATATCATTAATACTTTGTTTATTGCTTTGTGGATTATTTGTTATTGGCGGTACAGCGAGTGCTGCAGGGAAAAAGCCGATGGACAGAGAAAAAGCTGTAACCGGCTTATATAATAATTTTTTATATGATAAAGAGGAACTTGGCAAATATTTTGACAGCGGAATAACTTATATGGAGCTGAAAAAGATGTGTTTACATGCTTATGCAGCAAAAAAACCATTAGCAGAAGTTGTACAGCTGCGTGAAAAATATGTTTGGACCCGTACTGATTATTTATTGGGATTAACACCTGAAAAACTGGCAAAAGCAGAAATGGAATATAAAGCAGACCGCTTGCAGAGATTATTCGGTTTAGATAAAAACCTGGTGAAAAAATATATGAAACTTGGTTATGCGTCACATCAGGTGAAAAGAGCAATGTTTATTGCTTCTCATTGCGATAAAACTGTTGAAGAAATATTGGCAATGAAAACACGCCAACAAAAATGGGGCGATATTTGCGAACAGTTAGGACTGCCGCGAGAGGCGTGCATGAAATAAAACGATAAACAAAAAAGTGCAGAGGCTTTGTACATACTTAGATAAGTTAGACTAAAAAACTAACAGATAGAAGTAATAGTACATATGCTTCTGCACTTTTATTTTTTATTATTGTTTAATAATTTGTTTTTCTATAACATTATAAGCAATATCTCCATCATGAGATTGTCCGTTTACTATTACGTTACCGTGAAAAGCAGCGATTTTTGTTTTCCAGCAATAACTGCCGCTGTCAGAGGTAATAGTGTTTTGGTCATCGGCAAAATGCAGATTACCATCAACGTATGCTGTACGGTTTGAATGATAAACGTCTACCTTATCACAGTTGAAATGGAGATTATCAAAACTTAGCGTTATATTTCCCAGTCCATGTACCTCCATAGAATATAAGGAAACGGTTGTCATGTCTCCTGTAATTGTCAGTGTATTATCATGTACAGGAAATTGTACAAAGACATTGCCTTTAAGATTGTAAACACCGGTAAGTGGATTGAACGTTTTAGTATCGCTGGTGATTACAGGAGAAGCAAAGCAGACAGATGGTAATATAAGCAAGATAAATGTTATTAAAAGAAGTACTTTTTTCATAAAAGCTCACCTCATAAGGAAAAAACAACATCATAAATTTTAGCGTATTATTCATTATAGTATTTTTTTTTCTTTACCGCAAGCTATAGATTAAGAAATTTTTAATATTTTTTTATTAAAAAAGAGGATTTTGCCTTTAAGCATTGAATATAAAGTATGTATAAAATAATATCTGGAGGAAACGAGGTCAATGAACGGAGATTTTGATAACTTTAAAGAGCAAATTAGAAATACTGCTGATATAGTTGAGATTATCTCCGGTTATATGCCGTTAAAGAAAAAAGGTTCAAACTATTGGGGCTGTTGTCCATTTCATGGAGAAAAAACGCCGTCTTTTGCAGTAAATCCTGGAAAAAATATGTTTTACTGTTTTGGCTGCCATGAAGGCGGAGATGTTTTTAAATTTATCATGAAAACTGAGAATTGCAGCTTTGTAGATGCATTAAAGTTTCTTGCCGAAAAATATGGAATTCCTATTCCGGAAAAGCAGAAAACAGCAGAGGAAAGAAAGCGTGAAAAGCAACGAGAGAGCATTTATAATGTTAATGATTTGGCGTGCAGATTCTTTCATGCCTGCTTATTGAAGACTGCTTATGGTAAGCCTGCTCTTACTTATCTTGTGAAAAGAGGAATTACCGAGGAAATTATTGAACGTTTTTCTATTGGCTTTGCACTGAATAACTTTGTTGCTTTAACAACTTCATTAGGAAAGCGTAATTGCAGTCCTGAACTTTTACAGATTGCTGGTTTAGTTTCTAAAAGCGTTCAACGTGGAAGTTTTTATGATAAATTTCGTAATCGTATTATGATTCCTATTAAAGATCCACGTGGACATATTGTAGGGTTTGGCGGCAGAGTACTTGATAATAGTACACCTAAATATCTAAATACTGCGGAAACACAGTGGTTTAATAAAAGAAGACTGCTTTTTGGTTTAGATATAGCAGCAGCTTTTATTCGAAAGAGCCGGCAAGTTATTGTAGTAGAAGGTTATATGGATGCTATAAGCTTACATGCAGCAGGAGTTAATAATACGGTAGCCTCTATGGGAACAGCTTTTGCTTTAGAACAGGCTAAAATCTTGCAGAAACTGGCAGATGAAGTAGTTTTTTGTTATGACAGTGATAATGCTGGACGAAATGCTTCAGTACGTGCTGTAAGTATAGCACGTGAAGTAGGGCTGAAAGTGCGTATAGCAGGTGTTCCAGACGGCAAAGATCCAGATGAATTTATTCGTCATCATGGGAAAGATGCTTTTTTAGAAGTTATTGCTAATGCAAAAAATGGCATAGATTTTCAGATTGATGAAACTATTCTTCAAAATAATATTACAACATTAGCAGGAAAAGTTGATACTGTGTCGAATATACTACCATTCCTATTAGAATGTAAAAGTGAAATTGAAGCTTTTGAGCATATTCGCAGGTTGGCACAGAGACTTACGATAGATGAAGGTTTAATAGTTGAGGAGTATCGCAAATTATTGCGTAATGGAAGTCGTAAGCAGGAAAATTTACTGCCTAAGGCTGTATCGTTTGATAAAACTGCTGGCATAGGGCAGCAGGCGGAAGAATTTTTACTTCTTCTTTTGTTGCAGCAACCAGAATTGATGGAGTATTGTGATGATGTTATTCAGCAAACAGGTTTTATAAATACTTCATTGCAGCATATATATGAGCAGCTGCGTGTACAAGGAGTGCAATATTCTATTAATAAGTTGAATGATGTTCTCGACAGCTCTGCTCAGACTGTGTTAGCACGCATTTTAGCATATCAGCTGCCAGAAGGTGACAGTCAGCAGATTTTACAGGATTGTCTGCGTCAGCTGCAACGTACTTATTTAGAACGGAAATATGAAAAACATCGTCTGTTGGCTGATGAATATGAGCGTTCAGCAGATGAGCGGTTTATTAAAGAATTAATGGAGAGTCAAAGGATCAAGAATGAAATCAAAAAACTCTATGGAAACTAAAAAGAATATGGAAGGAGGGGACACCGTGGATTTAAAAAGTATGTTAAACAATGAACAAATAAGTTCTTTGCTTAAAATTAGTGAGAAACACAATGGTGTTCTCCCTATTAAAGAAATTGAAAGCGTACTGAGTTCAGCCTGTTCTGTAGAGGATATGGATCTCATCATGGATGAGCTTATCAGTAAAGGTGTAAAGATTTCTTATGATAATGTTGATGCTGATACTGATAACTTGCCGCCTATTGATGATGTAGATGGTGATGATGCCAGTGAAGCAGATATGGCTAATATGACTGTTCCTGATGGTATCAGTATTGATGATCCGGTACGTATGTATTTGAAAGAAATTGGCAGAGTACCTTTGCTTGTTGGTGATGATGAAATAAAACTTGCTAAACGTATGGATAAAGGTCGTCAGGCTGAACGTCTGCTGCACGGAAAGATGATTACGCTTGATGTTCCTGTATTCAGTGGAACAGATAACACTTCTGAGCTTATTGAAAAGATACGTCAATATCTTGCTGATGAGTGGCATATGACTAATATGCGTTCTGTATTTCGTGTATTGGAGCTTGTTCGCAAACGTAAATTAGAAGGTAATCCTTATCAAGTGGAAGATTATGAGGATCTAATATTTGAATTTACTAAAGACGAAAGAATGCATTTACAGCGTCTGATGATTGAACACAAATGTAAAATTCCTGAATGTGAGCGCTTAATTGTGGGTAAGCCTACAAGTGATAAAGATGTACATATGCTTTATCAGTTGAAAGCATTATTTGAGGAAATCAAACTGCGTTTTGACGATGGACGGGAAACAGATTCTGCAATTGTTCAGCAATATGTTGAATTAGAAGAGGAATATGAAAAGTTATTGAAAGCAGTAAAGCGTCAGGGGGATGATGCTAAAAAATGCCTTTCTGAAGCGAATCTGCGTTTGGTTGTCAGCATTGCTAAACGTTATGTAGGTCGTGGTATGCTATTTTTGGATCTTATTCAGGAAGGCAATCTTGGTCTTATTAAAGCAGTTGAAAAATTTGATTACAATAAGGGATTCAAGTTCTCAACCTATGCTACATGGTGGATTCGTCAAGCTATTACTCGTGCTATTGCAGATCAGGCGCGTACTATACGTATTCCTGTTCATATGGTTGAAACAATCAATAAACTTATTCGTGTATCACGTCAGCTGTTGCAGGAGCTTGGCAGAGAGCCGTTGCCTGATGAAATAGCAAAAGAAATGGCAATACCTGTTGAGCGTGTACGTGAGATTATGAAAATTGCTCAAGAGCCTGTTTCTTTAGAAACTCCTATTGGTGAGGAAGAAGATTCTCATTTAGGTGATTTTATTGAGGATCATGATGCACCAGCGCCAGCTGATGCCGCTTCCTTTACATTACTGCGTGAACAACTCGAGGAAGTTTTAGAAACTCTTACTATTCGTGAAAAGCGCGTTTTAGAATTGCGTTTTGGTTTAGAAGATGGACGCAGCAGAACTTTGGAAGAAGTAGGGCAGCATTTTGGTGTTACACGTGAACGTATTCGCCAGATTGAAGCTAAAGCCTTGCGGAAGTTGAGACATCCCAGCCGCAGTAAACGTTTGAAGGACTTTTTAGAATAAATTTTTGATACTTGTTGACAAATTAATCTTTTTGTCATATAATATCAACGTTGGGTAGTAAACATGGGCCTATAGCTCAGTGGTAGAGCCACCGGCTCATAACCGGTTGGTCGTAGGTTCGACCCCTACTGGGCCCACCAACTTGTTGTTGGTTCGAACTACCTTATAGGAAAGTGTATTGCTTACTGTTGCGGTAAGTGTAAAGTTCGACTTGACAGTGACGGAGAATGTGTCGTCACTGTCATTTTTATTTGTTAAAAATTTTATTATGTGATTATTTTCAACTCTTGAAGCATATTGTTTTTCTAATGATATTGAAAGAATAAAAACTGCTTGACAAAATAATTCTTGTTTAGTAGACTATGAACATATAAAGGGAGTAGCTTGCACGATTTTTCGTGTTTACACTGTCGTCAATACGGTTGTCTTATGCAATCCGGCTTTGTAAATAAGTAGCGAGACTTTGTTGTAGATTTTTTATTTACAGCAAAGTGCTCGCTTTTTTTGCATTAAGAAAAATATAAGGAGGAAAATAATGGAGATTTTATTACAGTTTGTTTTACTTGCTATGGGATTTGTTATGTTGGGTAAGGGCGCTGATTGGTTTGTGGAAGGTGCTGCTGGTATAGCGGGAAGATTCGGTATACCACAGCTGGTTATTGGTCTAACTATTGTGGCTATGGGAACTAGTGCACCAGAAGCGGCAGTTAGTATTGCAGCTGCTGTAAATGGCAGTGCCGATATTACTATTGGTAATATCGTTGGTAGCAACATATTAAATATTTTGCTTATTCTTGGATTAGCAGCAGCTATTATTCCTTTAGCAGTTGCACGTTCTACTGTTCGTATTGAAATGCCTTTTATGATTTTTATCACATTACTTTTATGGTATCAAGGACGTGATGGTGTAAACACCGGTAAGTGGATTGAACGTTTTAGTATCGCTGGTGATTACAGGAGAAGCAAAGCAGACAGATGGTAATATAAGCAAGATAAATGTTATTAAAAGAAGTACTTTTTTCATAAAAGCTCACCTCATAAGGAAAAAACAACATCATAAATTTTAGCGTATTATTCATTATAGTATTTTTTTTTCTTTACCGCAAGCTATAGATTAAGAAATTTTTAATATTTTTTTATTAAAAAAGAGGATTTTGCCTTTAAGCATTGAATATAAAGTATGTATAAAATAATATCTGGAGGAAACGAGGTCAATGAACGGAGATTTTGATAACTTTAAAGAGCAAATTAGAAATACTGCTGATATAGTTGAGATTATCTCCGGTTATATGCCGTTAAAGAAAAAAGGTTCAAACTATTGGGGCTGTTGTCCATTTCATGGAGAAAAAACGCCGTCTTTTGCAGTAAATCCTGGAAAAAATATGTTTTACTGTTTTGGCTGCCATGAAGGCGGAGATGTTTTTAAATTTATCATGAAAACTGAGAATTGCAGCTTTGTAGATGCATTAAAGTTTCTTGCCGAAAAATATGGAATTCCTATTCCGGAAAAGCAGAAAACAGCAGAGGAAAGAAAGCGTGAAAAGCAACGAGAGAGCATTTATAATGTTAATGATTTGGCGTGCAGATTCTTTCATGCCTGCTTATTGAAGACTGCTTATGGTAAGCCTGCTCTTACTTATCTTGTGAAAAGAGGAATTACCGAGGAAATTATTGAACGTTTTTCTATTGGCTTTGCACTGAATAACTTTGTTGCTTTAACAACTTCATTAGGAAAGCGTAATTGCAGTCCTGAACTTTTACAGATTGCTGGTTTAGTTTCTAAAAGCGTTCAACGTGGAAGTTTTTATGATAAATTTCGTAATCGTATTATGATTCCTATTAAAGATCCACGTGGACATATTGTAGGGTTTGGCGGCAGAGTACTTGATAATAGTACACCTAAATATCTAAATACTGCGGAAACACAGTGGTTTAATAAAAGAAGACTGCTTTTTGGTTTAGATATAGCAGCAGCTTTTATTCGAAAGAGCCGGCAAGTTATTGTAGTAGAAGGTTATATGGATGCTATAAGCTTACATGCAGCAGGAGTTAATAATACGGTAGCCTCTATGGGAACAGCTTTTGCTTTAGAACAGGCTAAAATCTTGCAGAAACTGGCAGATGAAGTAGTTTTTTGTTATGACAGTGATAATGCTGGACGAAATGCTTCAGTACGTGCTGTAAGTATAGCACGTGAAGTAGGGCTGAAAGTGCGTATAGCAGGTGTTCCAGACGGCAAAGATCCAGATGAATTTATTCGTCATCATGGGAAAGATGCTTTTTTAGAAGTTATTGCTAATGCAAAAAATGGCATAGATTTTCAGATTGATGAAACTATTCTTCAAAATAATATTACAACATTAGCAGGAAAAGTTGATACTGTGTCGAATATACTACCATTCCTATTAGAATGTAAAAGTGAAATTGAAGCTTTTGAGCATATTCGCAGGTTGGCACAGAGACTTACGATAGATGAAGGTTTAATAGTTGAGGAGTATCGCAAATTATTGCGTAATGGAAGTCGTAAGCAGGAAAATTTACTGCCTAAGGCTGTATCGTTTGATAAAACTGCTGGCATAGGGCAGCAGGCGGAAGAATTTTTACTTCTTCTTTTGTTGCAGCAACCAGAATTGATGGAGTATTGTGATGATGTTATTCAGCAAACAGGTTTTATAAATACTTCATTGCAGCATATATATGAGCAGCTGCGTGTACAAGGAGTGCAATATTCTATTAATAAGTTGAATGATGTTCTCGACAGCTCTGCTCAGACTGTGTTAGCACGCATTTTAGCATATCAGCTGCCAGAAGGTGACAGTCAGCAGATTTTACAGGATTGTCTGCGTCAGCTGCAACGTACTTATTTAGAACGGAAATATGAAAAACATCGTCTGTTGGCTGATGAATATGAGCGTTCAGCAGATGAGCGGTTTATTAAAGAATTAATGGAGAGTCAAAGGATCAAGAATGAAATCAAAAAACTCTATGGAAACTAAAAAGAATATGGAAGGAGGGGACACCGTGGATTTAAAAAGTATGTTAAACAATGAACAAATAAGTTCTTTGCTTAAAATTAGTGAGAAACACAATGGTGTTCTCCCTATTAAAGAAATTGAAAGCGTACTGAGTTCAGCCTGTTCTGTAGAGGATATGGATCTCATCATGGATGAGCTTATCAGTAAAGGTGTAAAGATTTCTTATGATAATGTTGATGCTGATACTGATAACTTGCCGCCTATTGATGATGTAGATGGTGATGATGCCAGTGAAGCAGATATGGCTAATATGACTGTTCCTGATGGTATCAGTATTGATGATCCGGTACGTATGTATTTGAAAGAAATTGGCAGAGTACCTTTGCTTGTTGGTGATGATGAAATAAAACTTGCTAAACGTATGGATAAAGGTCGTCAGGCTGAACGTCTGCTGCACGGAAAGATGATTACGCTTGATGTTCCTGTATTCAGTGGAACAGATAACACTTCTGAGCTTATTGAAAAGATACGTCAATATCTTGCTGATGAGTGGCATATGACTAATATGCGTTCTGTATTTCGTGTATTGGAGCTTGTTCGCAAACGTAAATTAGAAGGTAATCCTTATCAAGTGGAAGATTATGAGGATCTAATATTTGAATTTACTAAAGACGAAAGAATGCATTTACAGCGTCTGATGATTGAACACAAATGTAAAATTCCTGAATGTGAGCGCTTAATTGTGGGTAAGCCTACAAGTGATAAAGATGTACATATGCTTTATCAGTTGAAAGCATTATTTGAGGAAATCAAACTGCGTTTTGACGATGGACGGGAAACAGATTCTGCAATTGTTCAGCAATATGTTGAATTAGAAGAGGAATATGAAAAGTTATTGAAAGCAGTAAAGCGTCAGGGGGATGATGCTAAAAAATGCCTTTCTGAAGCGAATCTGCGTTTGGTTGTCAGCATTGCTAAACGTTATGTAGGTCGTGGTATGCTATTTTTGGATCTTATTCAGGAAGGCAATCTTGGTCTTATTAAAGCAGTTGAAAAATTTGATTACAATAAGGGATTCAAGTTCTCAACCTATGCTACATGGTGGATTCGTCAAGCTATTACTCGTGCTATTGCAGATCAGGCGCGTACTATACGTATTCCTGTTCATATGGTTGAAACAATCAATAAACTTATTCGTGTATCACGTCAGCTGTTGCAGGAGCTTGGCAGAGAGCCGTTGCCTGATGAAATAGCAAAAGAAATGGCAATACCTGTTGAGCGTGTACGTGAGATTATGAAAATTGCTCAAGAGCCTGTTTCTTTAGAAACTCCTATTGGTGAGGAAGAAGATTCTCATTTAGGTGATTTTATTGAGGATCATGATGCACCAGCGCCAGCTGATGCCGCTTCCTTTACATTACTGCGTGAACAACTCGAGGAAGTTTTAGAAACTCTTACTATTCGTGAAAAGCGCGTTTTAGAATTGCGTTTTGGTTTAGAAGATGGACGCAGCAGAACTTTGGAAGAAGTAGGGCAGCATTTTGGTGTTACACGTGAACGTATTCGCCAGATTGAAGCTAAAGCCTTGCGGAAGTTGAGACATCCCAGCCGCAGTAAACGTTTGAAGGACTTTTTAGAATAAATTTTTGATACTTGTTGACAAATTAATCTTTTTGTCATATAATATCAACGTTGGGTAGTAAACATGGGCCTATAGCTCAGTGGTAGAGCCACCGGCTCATAACCGGTTGGTCGTAGGTTCGACCCCTACTGGGCCCACCAACTTGTTGTTGGTTCGAACTACCTTATAGGAAAGTGTATTGCTTACTGTTGCGGTAAGTGTAAAGTTCGACTTGACAGTGACGGAGAATGTGTCGTCACTGTCATTTTTATTTGTTAAAAATTTTATTATGTGATTATTTTCAACTCTTGAAGCATATTGTTTTTCTAATGATATTGAAAGAATAAAAACTGCTTGACAAAATAATTCTTGTTTAGTAGACTATGAACATATAAAGGGAGTAGCTTGCACGATTTTTCGTGTTTACACTGTCGTCAATACGGTTGTCTTATGCAATCCGGCTTTGTAAATAAGTAGCGAGACTTTGTTGTAGATTTTTTATTTACAGCAAAGTGCTCGCTTTTTTTGCATTAAGAAAAATATAAGGAGGAAAATAATGGAGATTTTATTACAGTTTGTTTTACTTGCTATGGGATTTGTTATGTTGGGTAAGGGCGCTGATTGGTTTGTGGAAGGTGCTGCTGGTATAGCGGGAAGATTCGGTATACCACAGCTGGTTATTGGTCTAACTATTGTGGCTATGGGAACTAGTGCACCAGAAGCGGCAGTTAGTATTGCAGCTGCTGTAAATGGCAGTGCCGATATTACTATTGGTAATATCGTTGGTAGCAACATATTAAATATTTTGCTTATTCTTGGATTAGCAGCAGCTATTATTCCTTTAGCAGTTGCACGTTCTACTGTTCGTATTGAAATGCCTTTTATGATTTTTATCACATTACTTTTATGGTATCAAGGACGTGATGGTGTTATATCTTTAGTTGATGGTGTAGCTTTGCTGGTAGCGTTTGCTGCTTATATGATGTATTTATATACTATGGCTATGAAAAATAATGTTGACAGTGAATTGAATGAAGAAGGTTTGCCTTTAAATCGCTGCTTGATAGGTGCTGTTGGCGGTCTGGGTCTCATAATTTTGGGAAGTAATATTACTGTTAATGCTGCTACGGAAATAGCTAGATTTGCACAGCTTAGCGAACGTTTTATAGGCTTAACAATAGTAGCATTGGGGACATCTTTGCCAGAATTGTTTACATCTGTGGCTGCTGCTCGCAAAGGTAATGCTGATATTGCTGTTGGTAACATAGTTGGCAGCAATATTTTTAATATTCTTTTTGTAGTAGGTATATCTGCAATTATTACAGATATACCTTTTGCGGCAGCATTTAATTTTGATACTTATATAGCAATTTTTGCTGCTGCTTTATTATGGGTTTGTGTATTACCTACACATTGTTTAATACGCTCTGTAGGTGTAGGAATGCTTATATGTTATGTTGCTTATCTAGTATATATTTTATAATGTTCATTAATATCCGCACTATCTTGCTATTCTTCTGTCATTCCAACATATTCAAGTAAGCGTTGCCTATCCTGTTTTAGGAGGTTGTCTGCATCTGACGGGGAACTGTCTTTCATAAAGGTATCGACAAAGTAATGTACCGTTTTGTAAATAACGGTGCTGGCGTCTGCTCCTTTAAACAAGCTGATAATATAGCTGCTGTCGTCCTGCGAAGAAATCATGCCTTTATCATCTTGGTAATAACTTTTGTACTCTTTTTTTTAATCGCTTTAGTTTATTTTTCTGTGCTATAACATTTAAAAGAGAATTACTAGTGGATTCCCTATGGGCAAGCAGAGCCCGACGGCACGACTCCATTCAGTGATTCTTTTTTTTGTTGCGTAAAGAACGTTGTTTTCTATTTACCTTTTAAAATATTCGTAAGAGAATTGACTATTACAGTACCACTCTACAATAAAGTACATAAACAGTTTGCCTGTGCTGTTGTCATATCAAACTGCGTTGCGTTATCAACAATTTTATCAAATTCAGTATTTGGTTATTTCGTATCCTGTTTGCCAATATTTGGGCAAAAAATAAAAAGGTTTCAAATATTACGGCATAAAGCATTGTTGTTTACCGCTGGGAAAGTGGGTCACTCTAAAGTATTATATTAAAAAATTTTTATTGTCAACTGTTTATATAAGGAATCAGAAAAAGTTTAAATTCATAAAAAAAATCGTTATCAGGTTATATGATTCAAAAAATAAATTTTTTGTGTAGATGAAAATTTCTATATATACTTTTCTTGCTTGTGTAAAATGCGTTACAATTTTTTTGAGAGAAAAAATTTTTTGACAGATTTTTTAGATTAAGCAGGAAAAATCAGTAAATTCAGCGAAATATCCAGCATATCAAATGCCTGTATAAAGGGGGATTTATCATGAAAGAATACACTGGTGACAAGATTAGAAATGTGGCTATTGTGGGTCATGGTGGAGCTGGAACTACGTCGGTTACTGAGGCACTGTTGTATCGCAGCGGAGCAATCAGCAGAATGTGCAAGGTTGAAGACGGTGCTACCACCACTGATTATGAACCTGAAGAAATTAAACGAAAGGTTTCTGTTAATGCTACATTAGCACCTGTTGAATGGCGCGATACCAAGATAAATTTCATAGATACTCCTGGATTTGCTGACTTTGTTGCGGAAGTAAAAGGAGCGTTTAGAGCAGTAGATAGTGCATTGATTGTTGTATGTGCGACCAGCGGTGTACAGGTTGGTACTGAACAATGTTGGAAACTGGCTGAAGAAGCAGGACTTCCGCGTATTATTTTTGTAAATAAAATGGATCGCGAGAATGCTGACTTTGATAGTATATTAGATAATTTGCGAGGGAAGTTCGGTAAACATGTACTTCCTTTGCAGTTGCCGTTGGGCAAGGAAGATAAATTTGAAGGTATTATAGATCTTTATAAAATGAAGGCCTACCGTGCTCATGGTAATGGTTCAGATGAAATAGAGATTCCGGATGAATATAAAGAGGCTGCTGCTGCTGCACATGAAAAAATGGTGGAAGCTGCGGTTGAAGCGGATGATGACTGCATGATGCGTTATCTTGACGGTGAAGAAATCAGCGATGAAGAAATCATGAAGTGTTTAATAAAAGGCATTCGTCAAGCTATCATTTATCCTATGCTGTGCGGAAGTGCATATAAAGATATTGGTTTAGGTCGCTTAATGAATGCTATTATTGATTATACTTATCCAGCAATTTTGAACGATTATATTGTTATGGATAAGCAGACTGGAGAAGAAGAAATTCGTGATGCTAACGCTCCTATGGCAGCATTGGTATTTAAAACAACTTCTGATCCTTTTGTAGGACGTTTAAGTTATTTCCGTGTATTTTCGGGAACTATTAAGGCTGACAGTGTAGTTTATAATTCTCGCCGTGAGGAAGAAGAACGCATTGCTAATATTTTCACAATGCGGGGAAAAACGCAGATTCCTATGAAACAGGTTTGTGCTGGTGATATTGGTGTAGTTTCCAAACTGCAATATACTTCTACTGGTGATACTTTGTGTGATAAGAATTCTGAAGTGGAATTTCCGCCAATTAACTTCCCTCTGCCCCTTTATATCAGGGCTATTTATCCCAAGAAAAAGGGTGATGAAGACAAGATTATGTCAGCCTTGAACAGACTCATGGATGAGGATCCAACTATTATTGTTACGAAAAATACAGCTACCAAAGAAACTCTGATTAGCGGTATGGGTGATCAGCATATAGAGATTATTATGGAGCGTATGCAGCGTAAGTTCGGTGTTGAAGCTATATTAAAAGCTCCGATTATTGAGTATCGTGAAACTATTCGTGGTTCTGCTGAGGTTGAAGGTAAACATAAAAAGCAATCTGGCGGACATGGACAATACGGTCATGTTGTTATTAAGATGGAACCTTTGCCACCAGGAGGAGGTTTCGAATTTGTAGATAAGATTTTTGGCGGTGCAGTTCCGCGTCAATATATTCCAGCTGTTGAAAAAGGTATGCGTGAAGCTATGGAAAAAGGTGTTCTTGCTGGTTATCCTGTAGTTGATATGCGCATTACTTTGCTTGATGGTTCTTATCATACAGTAGATTCTTCTGAAATGGCATTTAAAACTGCTTCTAATATTGCTTTCAAAAAAGCAATGGAACAATGCAAACCTGTTTTGCTTGAGCCTATATATAGTTTAAATGTAACTTGTGCTGATTCTATGATGGGTGATGTTATTGGAGATTTAAATTCCAAGCGCGGACGTATCCTTGGTATGCAGAGTGTTGAAGATGGTTTGAGTGTTGTTAATGCTCAAGTACCTTATGCAGAAATTGCTGAATATGCTGTTGATCTTCGTGCTATTACGCAAGGTCAAGGTACATTTGAAATGAAATTTGATCATTATGAAGATGTACCTGCTAAGTTGGCAGAAAAGATTATAGCAGAACGTAGACAAGCATAATATTTAATCAAAATAACTAATGAAAGACCTGCTTCTGTAATTATAGGAAGCAGGTCTTGTTGTTATTTAAACTTTTTAGATAAAATTCAGGTGTTTGTTTAGTTTGTATGCTATAATATTTTTATAGTATTTTAGAGCGATTTGAAGCAAATCTTTATTAAAGGAGCTTTACTATGTTAAAGGAAATAATAAGAGATGAAAAATTTTTAGCACAAAAGTCTGTTGCTGCTAGCTTTGCTGATTTAAATATAGCTCAAGATCTTCTAGATACATTAGCAGTACATTCTGATAGTTGTGTAGGAATGGCAGCAAATATGATAGGTGTGCATAAAAATATTATAGCTGTTACTGTTGGGGAAATAAATCTTGTTATGCTTAATCCAATGATAATTAAGCGTTCAGGAAAATATATTGCAGAAGAAGGCTGTCTTTCTTTAGCAGGTGTTAGGACTACTGTACGCTACCAAAAAATTTTGGTAGCATATCAGGATATGCAGATGAAATTTCATAAAGAAACTTTTGCTGGATTTACGGCGCAGATTATTCAGCATGAAATAGATCACTGTAATGGTATTCTTATTTAGTTAGAATAAATTTGGTGAATTTATTGGGTTATGATATAATAAAGCAGTTTCTGGATATCTAAAAACAGGAAAAATTTTTAAGGTTGGTTATTGACATAATGAAAACTATACTTGTGACTGGTGGAGCAGGTTTTATTGGCAGCAATTTTATTTTTTTTATGCTTAAGAATTATTCTGAGTATAAGATTATTTGTTTGGATAAACTTACATATGCAGGAAACTTATCTACATTACATTCTGTAATGATAAATCCTTATTTTGAGTTTATAAAGGCTGATATTTGTGATAGAAAAGCTGTCAACGAGTTATTCTCAAAAGAAAAACCAGATATAGTAGTTAATTTTGCGGCAGAATCACATGTTGATCGTTCGATAGAAAATCCAGAGATTTTTTTACAAACAAATATTATAGGTACTGCTTCTTTGTTGGATGCTTGTTGTAAATATGGTATAGAACGCTTTCATCAGATTTCTACAGATGAGGTCTATGGCAGCTTATCTTTCGATAGACTTGAAGAACGGTTTACTGAAAGTATGCCTTTAAATGCAACTTCTCCATACAGCAGTTCTAAAGCATCAGCTGATTTATTGGCTTTGGCTTATTATAAAACTTATGGAGTTCCAATAACGATTTCACGTTGCAGCAATAATTATGGACCGTATCAGTTTCCGGAAAAACTGATTCCGTTAATGTTAGTGAATGCCATAGCTGATAAGCCGTTGCCGGTTTACGGTACAGGAATGAATATTCGTGATTGGATATATGTAGAAGATCATTGCAGAGCTGTAGCAAGTATAATTCAGGATGGAAGAGCAGGCGAGGTTTATAATATAGGTACTGGTACAGCGTTATGTAACTTGGATATAGTAAAGCTTATTTGCAAAAAGCTGGGAAAACCGGAGAGTTTAATTACTTATGTTTCAGATCGCAGGGCTCATGATTTGCGTTATGCGGTTGATACAAGTAAAATAGAGAAAGAATTGGGATGGAAGCCTGTTGTATCGTTTAGTGAGGGAATTTGCAGAACGGTAAATTGGTATTTAGATAATAAAAAATGGTGGCAGAAAATTATTAATGGTGAATATAAAGAATATTATAGAAAAATGTATAATA
>CAZQQK010000031.1:0-18005 GCA_964595445.1 uncultured Phascolarctobacterium sp. | reverse complement strand
AAATCGACCTCCCAATCGTTAGATTTTTGGTCTAACAATTGGGGGTCGGTTCAAACTAAATATCCGTTATCTCCCTTTTATTTATAAAGCAATAGACAAATTCGTAGGCTTTACTATTACAAGAAAAATATTCACTCCAATTACACTATTCTTCTTTACTGAAATTATCCTTGCCCACTCCACAAAGCGGACAAACCCACTCCTCAGATACGTCTTCCCAAGCAGTACCTGCTGCTATACCGTTATCAGGATCACCCATTTCAGGATCATAAACATATCCACACACATTGCAAACCCACTTAGACATAAGTACCATCCTCCAATCAGTAAATATTTATTTTTACCTGTTTATATTATAGCACAATGAAAAGTTATGTATTTAGAAATCAATGTGAAATTTACAGTTTAACGCGGTCTTAAAACTTTCTGCTTTTCAGGAAGTTCCAAACGGAAAAAATCGTACAGTGTCTGTGCAGCAGCTCTGTTCATTCCCTCAACAGCTGCCAATTCTTCTACGCTGGCTGCACGCATTGCCTCCATAGTTTTAAATGTTTTCCACAATTCCTGTCTGCGTTTTGTACCAATACCATCTACATGATCAAGAACAGAAACCAAATTTCTTTTGCCTCTAAGCTTACGGTGATAGGTAATAGCAAAACGGTGTGCTTCATCACGAATCCGCTGAATCAAATGCAGTGCTGCACTATCACGTTCCAATAAAATACTTTCACTTTGATGAGGTTTAAAAATTTCTTCTTCACGTTTAGCTAGACCAACAACAGGCAAATCATGCAGACCCAAACCATTGATAACCTCCAAAGCCGAACTAAGCTGACCTTTACCGCCGTCAATAACTACCAAACTTGGTAAATCTTCATAGTCCTTATATCTGCGATATACTACTTCCTGCATAGATTTAAAGTCATCTGGTTTACCTTCTGCCGAAACAATTTTATACTTTCGATAATCCTTTTTGCTAACGCTGCCATTGCGAAACACTACCATAGAGGCAACAGTTTCACTTCCCTGTGTATGGCTTATATCGAAACAATCCATACGTTCCAATGGTTTTTGTAAACCTAATGCACGTTGCAGCTCCTCAGCAGCCTGAAAATCATTTTTTAAAGATAAACTGCCCTTACGCAAACGTTCATTAAGCAGTTTAACAGCATTATCACTTGCTAATTTAAGCAGCTCTTTTTTTACTCCTCTCTGCGGCAGTAATAGTTCCACCTTATGTTCAGCTTTTTGTGCCAGCCAGCTTTCTATAAGCTGTTGTTCATCTGTTTCAGGAAGATAAGGCAAAACTATCTCCCTAGGAATAAAAACCGCTTCATTATAATATTGCTTAATAAATGCTGTTACAATTTCTGCTGCTTTATCATCTGAGTCCTGTAAGAAAAAATTATCACGTCCAATAAGTTTGCCTTTACGCACAAAAAAAATCTGCATACACCAACCAGTCATATCCTGACCAAGACCCAAAATATCCATATCACCTTTATTGTTTGTTACAGCTTTCTGTGATTCATTCAAACGTTGAACTGCCTGCAGCTGATCGCGGATACGTGCTGCTTCTTCAAAAGCATAATTATCTGCTGCCTCCTGCATACGCTGTTTCAAATCTCGTTCAAGCTCTGCTGTACGTCCATCTAATGCCATACATACAGACTTCACCATATTTTGATATTCTTCAACTGTCACATAACCAACGCAGGGAGCTAGGCAGCGTTTTATATGATAGTTAAGACAAGGTCTATCAGAATTCATCTTACGGCAGGTACGCAGAGGAAACATTGTCCGCAGCAGCTTAACAGTAGCATGCATAGCACTCGTATCAGCATAAGGCCCGTAATAACGTGAACCGTCACGAATTTGTCTGCGAGTAACATAAATCCGCGGATATTTTTCCTGTACAGTCACTTTTAGATAAGGATAGGTTTTATCATCCTTTAAACTGATATTATAACGTGGTCGATATTTTTTTATCAGATTACATTCCAATATCAAGGCTTCTACTTCACTAGAAGTAACAATGGTTTCAATCTCAGCAATCTTGGCTACCATAGCCCTAACCTTAGGCGTATGACTGGCTAAATTACGAAAATAACTGCGTACTCTGTTCTTCAGCACAACAGCTTTACCAACATAAATAACCTTGCCTTCAGCATCATGCATAAGATATACGCCAGGCTTTTCCGGCAGAACAGCCAAAGCCTTTTTTATAGATTCACTGAAATCTGTCATAAATACCACCAATTTTGTTTAGCTTTTGACAGTTCCTGCTTTATATATTGTCCTGTATAAGATTTTTTTACTTTAGCAATTTGTTCTGGTGTTCCGCAGGCAACCAGAGTACCGCCCTTATCTCCGCCCTCTGGCCCTAAGTCAATAACATAATCCGCAGTCTTAATCACATCTAAGTTATGTTCGATAACAATCACACTATCACCTGCTTCTACCAAACGCTGCAATACATCCAACAACTTATGTACATCAGCAATATGCAAACCGGTAGTAGGTTCATCCAAAATATAAACTGTACGTCCAGTACTGCGCCGCGACAGCTCTGCTGCCAGCTTTATACGCTGTGCCTCACCGCCGCTAAGAGTTGTTGCAGCCTGCCCCAAGTGAATATATCCCAGTCCAACATCCTCCAAAACTGCCAATTTACGATAAATTCGCTGCTGATTTTTAAAAAATTCACAAGCCTCAGTCACTGTCATATCTAAAACATCCGCAATGGTTTTGCCTTTATAATGTACTTCTAACGTATCACGATTATAGCGTGCACCATGACAAACCTCGCACGGCACATAAACGTCTGGCAAAAAGTTCATTTCTATTTTATTTACACCATCGCCTTTACAATCCTCGCAGCGTCCCCCCTTAACATTAAAGCTAAAACGACCTGCCTTATAACCACGCATCTTAGCTTCGTTTGTTTGACTGAACAATTCACGAATAAAATCAAAAACGCCAGTATAAGTTGCAGGATTAGAACGAGGAGTACGTCCAATAGGAGATTGATCAATATTGATAACCTTATCTATATGCTCTGTTCCTTCAATTCTCTCATGCTCTGCCGGTCGCAGACGTGCACCGGTAAGTTTAGCTGCCAATGTATTATATACAATATCATTAATTAATGTCGATTTACCACTGCCGCTGACACCAGTAATTACTGTAAAAACACCCAAAGGAATAGAAACATCTATGTTTTTAAGATTATTGGCACGTGCACCACAAACAGTCAGTTTTCTGCCGTCACATTCCCGACGTTGCTTTGGTACAGGAATAAACTGCCTTCCACTGAGATAGTTGCCTGTAACAGATTTTTCTATATTTTTAATCTGCTCTGCCGTTCCCTGCGCTACAATTTCACCGCCATGTTCACCAGCACCAGGGCCTATGTCCACAATTTCATCAGCAGCATACATAGTTTCTTCATCATGCTCTACAACAATAAGCGTATTTCCCAAGTCACGCAAATGTTTCAGCGTTTCTAAAAGCTTACTGTTATCACGTTGGTGCAAACCAATACTTGGTTCATCTAAAATATAAAGCACCCCTGTAAGACCACTGCCTATCTGCGTAGCTAACCGAATCCTCTGTGCTTCACCACCGCTAAGCGTGCCTGCACTGCGGTCTAAAGTCAAATAATCCAACCCTACATCATTTAAAAACTGTAAGCGCGCCTTAATCTCTTTCAATACTTGTTTAGCAATCAACTGTTGTCTATGAGTTAAAGATAAGGCATCAAAAAACTTTAAGCAGTCACGTACAGTCATTGCCGTAACTTCACAAATATTTTTCCCACCAATCCACACAGCTAATGCCTCTTGTTTCAATCTGCTGCCACGGCAGGCTGAACAAGGAATACTTGTCATAAACTCCTCTAAATCCTGACGCATACTATCGCTGAAGGCTTCACGATAACGGCGTTTTAATACATTTAAAATTCCATCAAAAGTTGTATTGTGTTCTTTAACTTCTCCCTGCAAATTTTCATAAAGAAAAGAAAATTTACGTTCTCCTGCACCATCCCAAAGCAACTGCTGCATTTGTTCCGGTAATTCATTCCATTTTGTATCATATGAATAACCATAACACTGCAGCACAGCTCCTAACTGCTTCATAAAGTATGAATTAAGATTATTGCTGAAACAAGTTATGCACCTATCAGCAAAACTTTTATCAGTATCCGGAATAATAAGAGCCTTATCAAACTCCATATGCACCCCCAAACCAGTGCAATCCGGACAAGCACCAAACGGATTGTTGAAAGAAAAAAGTCTTGGTTCAATCGCAGGAAGACTCAAACCACAATCATTGCAGGCAAAATGTTCACTGAAAAGCATCGTTTCAGCCTTATCCCCTAATAATGCTACTTCTACAAAACCATCTGCCAATTTCAACGCTGTTTCTACTGAATCAGTCAAACGCTGCTGAATACCTTCACGTACAGCCAAACGATCAATAATTACAGAAATACTATGCTTGCGTTTTTTATCGAGTTTAATATCTTCATCAAGTGTACGAACGGCACCATCTATATACATACGTACATAACCTGCACGCCGCATATCATCAATAACTTTCATATGTTCACCTTTACGCCCGCGTACTAATGGTGCCATAATCATAAAGCGTGTACCTTCTGAAAGTTCTAATACATGATCCACTATCTGCTGTACAGTCTGCTGTTCTATAAGTTTTCCGCATTTAGGACAATGGGGTTCACCTGCACGTGCAAACAAAAGGCGCAGATAATCATAAATTTCCGTTACAGTACCAACAGTAGAACGCGGATTACGGCTTGTTGTCTTTTGGTCAATAGAAATAGCAGGACTCAATCCTTCAATATAATCT
The DNA here is from genome assembly GCA_964595445.1 of uncultured Phascolarctobacterium sp. Taxonomy (GTDB): domain Bacteria; phylum Bacillota; class Negativicutes; order Acidaminococcales; family Acidaminococcaceae; genus Phascolarctobacterium_A. The sequence goes on along the minus strand of CAZQQK010000031.1, from coordinate 13,133 downwards.
ACATCCGGCTTGTCCATCTGTCCTAAAAACTGACGTGCATAAGCTGATAGTGATTCCACATAACGACGCTGCCCCTCTGCATAAATAGTATCAAAAGCTAAACTGCTTTTACCGCTTCCTGAAAGTCCTGTAATAACAACTAACTTATTCCGCGGTATTGATACTGTTATATTCTTCAGATTATGCTGTCTTGCACCCTTAACTACTAAATTATCCTGCATTTTCTTACCTCTTTTTTTTCGGAATCAATTTCTGCCCCAACTGTCCCTTGATAACGATAAGCTGATCACGCAATTCAGCTGCTGCTTCAAAGTCAAGAGCCTTTGCAGCCTCCTGCATCCGACGTTCCAGTTCACGTGCCATAACATTCAACTCTTTTGCAGATTTTTTCTGCAATGTTTTACTATTTGCGACACCATAAGCAGTATTTTCTTCATTATCTGCCACCTTTGTCAGTTTTATTAACTGCCGTTGTTCCTTATAAACTGTTTTAGGAATAATTCCATGTTCTTTATTATATGCCGCCTGTTTTTCACGACGACGGTTAGTTTCATCAATTGCTCGCTGCATACTGTCTGTAATTCTATCAGCATACATAATTACACGTCCATGTTCATTACGCGCAGCACGCCCTATAGTCTGAATCATAGCTGTATCACTGCGTAAAAAACCTTCCTTATCAGCATCAAGAATAGCTATTAAAGAAACTTCAGGCAAATCTAAACCTTCACGCAAAAGATTTATTCCAACAAGAACATCAAATTTACCTGCTCTCAAACTGTCTATTATTTCAGCCCTTTCAATAGTAGCAATTTCAGAATGTAAATAGCGAACAAGTATTCCTGCCTGTTTCAAATAATCTGTCAAATCCTCTGCCATACGCTTAGTAAGTGTTGTTACTAATATACGTTCTCCAGCCGCTGCAACCTTATTTATTTCTCCCAACAAATCATCTATCTGCCCTTTTATAGGGCGGATTTCAATCTGAGGATCAATCAATCCCGTAGGTCTTATAATTTGCTCAACCACATTATCTGCCTGTTCCAGTTCATACTCGGCCGGTGTTGCCGAAACATAAACAGCTTGGTTGATTTGCTTTTGAAATTCATCAAAAGTCAGTGGACGGTTATCATAGGCAGACGGCAGACGAAATCCATGCTCTACCAACATTTCTTTACGCGAACGATCTCCTGCATACATAGCTCTAATCTGCGGTAATGTCACATGAGACTCATCTACAACCAAAAGAAAATCTTTAGGAAAATAGTTCACCAATGTAAACGGAGCTTCTCCTGCCTTTCTTCCTGCAAGATGTCGTGAATAATTTTCAATTCCAGAACAATAACCCATCTCCTGCATCATTTCTAAGTCATAATTAGTTCTTTGTTCCAAACGCTGTGCTTCAAGTGTCTTAAAATTGTGATGCAGATATTCCAATCTCTCCTTCAATTCTTCACGTATATCATTCATTGCACGTTCAAGATTCTCACGACTGGTAACATAGTGTGACGCTGGGAAGATTGCTACATGATTACGTTTAGATAATATCTCTCCTGTTAATACATCAAATTCAACAATACGGTCAACTTCATCATCAAACATTTCAATACGCACAGCCTTCTCACCATAGGCAGCAGGTATAACCTCAATAACGTCTCCACGAACACGAAAAGTTCCACGTTTAAAATCTATATCATTACGCATATACTGAATCTCTACCAGCTTATGTAAAATTTTCTGGCGATCAATTATCTGTCCCAAACGCAATGACAGCACCATGTCATAATATTCCTGAGGTGCACCTAAACCATATATACAAGATACGCTTGCAACAATAATAACATCTTTACGCTCAAACAAGGCACTTGTCGCACTGTGACGCAGTTTATCAATTTCATCATTAATTGAGGCATCTTTTTCTATATAAGTATCTGACTGAGGTATATAAGCCTCTGGTTGGTAATAATCATAATAAGAAACAAAATATTCAACCGCATTTTCCGGAAAAAAAGCTTTCAATTCGCTAGCCAACTGTGCTGCTAAAGTTTTATTATGTGCAATTACTAGAGTAGGCTTACGTACTTTATTAATTACCTGAGCTATAGTATAAGTTTTGCCTGTACCTGTAGCACCTAAAAGAACTTGTGTACGTAAACCTTGTTTTACACCCTCTGCTAATTTTTCAATAGCCTGCGGTTGATCTCCAGCCGGTGCAAAAGGCGCCTGTATCTTGAAATCCATATTTACCTCCAGCTGTTTATATTTAATCTATATCTCTATTTCTATACTTACAGGACAATGATCACTTCCATAAACTTCATTATGAATCTCAGCTTTATTTAATTTTTCTGCCATACGATCCGAAACAACAAAATAGTCAATACGCCAACCTGAATTCTTTTCACGTGCCTTAAAACGATAACTCCACCAACTATATTTCACTTCTTCTGGATGCAAATAGCGAAAAGTATCCGTAAAACCTCCAGCCTTAAGTTCTCGAAACTTGCCGCGCTCCTCATCAGTAAAACCAGCATTACGTCTATTCGTTTTAGGGTTTTTCAAGTCAATTTCTTCCGCTGCCACATTAAAATCTCCACATGCAATAACAGGTTTTACTGCATCAAGTTTCTGTAAGTATTCACGAAACAAACTATCCCATACCATTCGATAATCCAAACGCAGTAATCCATCCTTAGAATTTGGAGTATATACAGTCACTAGAAAAAAATCGGGAAATTCCAACGTAATAACACGACCTTCTTTATCGTGTTCTTCCATTCCCATTCCATAGGTTACTTTTAAAGGCTTTATCTTACTAAATACAGCTGTGCCAGAATAACCTTTACGTTCTGCACTATTCCAATATTCCTCGTATCCTGGAAATACAAAGTCAGCCTGCTCCCTATGCATTTTCGTTTCCTGCAAACAAATTATATCAGGTGATGCTTCCTGTAAAAACTCTGCAAATCCTTTAGTCATACAAGCACGCAAACCATTTACATTCCAAGAAAATAATTTCATTTACACAACCTCTTTCCTAATAATTTTTTCATTTCGTTTCAATTACTAATTTCCTATAAGTAAAATCTTTCGATAAATATTATCCGTTATTATATTTTAACATTGAACTACTAAATTTAAAAGTACTGCACAGTAAATTCACAAACTAACGTTTAAGAAAAACAACGAATAAAACAAAATAAGCCTGATATCTTCTGCCTTTTCAAATGACAAAATTCTTATCAGACTTATTCCATAAAAATATAATCTCAAATCAATTTTTATTATTAATGCTATAAATATAAACTCCTACCAGCAGCTTTAATATAAAATCACTAAAATTTAACATCTGAGGGCTCATAGTCAACTGTAGTTTTTACAAAAGCGATTTCATTGCAGTATGGATATTGCGGGCAATAAACACATTCTTTCCAAACTTTTTGAGGCAACTTATCCTTAGCTGTTTCAATATAATCACATTTAGCAAAAAATCCTGGTTGATAAGTAAGCGCAAAAAACATAGTTACACCACGTTCAATTCCTTCTTTTTCCAAATGTTCAATAAGCTGACGACCTATACCTGTTTTTTTCAAAGTCGGCTCTACAGCAATTGAACGTATTTCTGCTAATCTATCCCAAACAAAATGCAGTGCTCCGCATCCTAAAAGACGATTATTCTCTACTGCTAAAATATAATCTCGCAAATTCTCGTAAATAGCATTACGTGAACGCGGCAACATTAAGCCTTCTTTCGCATAATCATTCAGTAATTTATGTATATGTTCAACATCGTTAAATGTTGCCTGTCTAAAGATAATCATATTTATATTCCCCCATAATAAACAATTTTTCATTTCAGCTGTTCTTTATATCTTATCACTGTTCAAGTAAAAACACAAGTATAAAAATACAAAATATCAGTATAAAGATAATTGACACATTCATTAATACCTGCAAATAAAAAAATGGATGCATCTTGTAAAACACAGAAAACATCCATCGAAGCTATCTTAACAGTAATTATTATACTACCAAATATTTATTTTTACCTGCAATTTTTATTTAAAACCTATAATTATGCTTTCAAACTGGCAATAGCCTCAGCAGTATCCTCTGCACCATAAACGTAGGAGCCTGCAACCAGTACGGTAGCCCCAGCAGCACGAACTAATTTTGCTGTTTTTTCATTAATACCGCCGTCTACTTGGATATCAACAGTAAGATTGCGTTCTTTCAACATATTATGCAGACGTTTAATCTTTGCTACCATACTTTCGATGAAAGACTGCCCACCAAATCCTGGATTAACTGTCATTAATAAAACCATATCAACATACGGAAGTATTTCTTCAATAGTAGCCAAGCTCGTCGCAGGATTTAATGCTACACCTGCTTTCAATCCTGCCCCCTTAATCTGCTGAATACAACGATGCAAATGTTTAGTTGTTTCTGCATGTACAACAATTTGATCAGCACCAGCATCTTGAAAATCAGCAATATATTTCTCTGGATTTTCTACCATTAAATGACAATCAAAAAACAGCTTGGTCACCTTTCTAATTTTTTTTACAACTGGTGCCCCAAAGGTCAAATTAGGAACAAACTGCCCATCCATTACATCAATATGTACCCAATCTGCACCTGCATTTTCAATTTTTTTTATTTCATCTGCCAAATAGGCAAAATCAGCAGATAAAATAGACGGCGCCACTTTAATCATTATTTTCTTCCTTCTTTCTCCTGCAAAATTTTAACTTCATCTAACATTGTTATGTAGGATTCATAGCGACTGGCAGCAATTTTACCTACCGCCACAGCTTCCTTTACTCCACAAACAGGCTCATGGGTATGTGTACAGGGGCAGAAACGACAACTAGTTTCGTAAACTGTAAACTCACTAAAACCAGCACGTACCTGTTCAGCAGTCAATCCTTCCAACAATAAGTTGCCAAATCCCGGAGTATCTGCTATATATCCATCATCAAAAGGTAATAACTGTGCATAACGTGTGGTATGACGTCCACGTCCTATTTTTTCACTTACCGCTCCAATTCGTAAATCAACACTGCTGTCAATAGCATTAATTGTAGATGACTTTCCTACACCAGACGGTCCGCCAAAAGCACAAATTTTTCCACGCAGCCGTTCACGCAAAGTATCTATTCCTGTACCACAGCGTGCAGAAATAGCATATACCTCATAACCTATAGATTCATATACTTTACGTATCTGTTCTATCAATCCTTTTGGCGCACTATCTTCTTTATTCAATACTAAGAGTGCAGGTATATTAGCTAACTTGGCTAATGATAACAGCTTATCTGCCAAAAGATAACTAAAATCTGGATTAGCACAGGCAAAAGCAGCAACAAACAAATCAATATTTGCCATTGTTGGACGCACCAAAAAATTTTTCCGCGCCATAACAGCTGTAATCATGCCTTCACATTTTTCTTTACTACTGAGCTCAAATACTACTATATCACCAGTTGCTAATGAAAACCGACTTTTTTTCATTCTGCCTTTAACTTTGCATGTATAAATTTCGCCGCTGCTGTCTGCAAGAACATAATAGTAACCGTTGTAGTTTTTTAAAACTCTGCCTTGTAAATTCTCTGTCATTGCTTAAAATACCTTTTCATTCATAAGCTTTCCATCACAGAAAAACTTTATGCTTGCATTTCCTACATATTCAACTTTTTGGCGCAAACGAACATTACCATTTTGCGTACCTGTATAAAGCGTACTTTTACCATTATCATCCTGCAAAATAATTTGAACTTTTACAGGCTTGCCGCTCGGAACAACAAAATCTACATATGCACTTTTCTTAGCACCTTCAGAAATAGTTACGCTTACAGCCGAACCCTCAGCCAAATTACTTCCAACTTCAGGATCGCAAGCTAAAACAACATTTTTCTTAGCACTAGTATCCTGTATTTTTTTGATTTCACCTAGCTTCAATCCTGCTTTCAGCAAAATATCATTAACCTCTTTAACTGATTTGCCAATAATATTCGGTACTGCCTTATCACCCTCATTAATTACAACGTCAATACTGCTGCCTTTAGGCATTTTATCAAGACCTTTAGGTGATTGACTTAAAACAGCACCATTTTTGCCGTCCTTCTCATACCTGCGAGTGACATTGCCTAATTTAAATCCATTAGATTCCAGCTGTTTGCGAGCTTTTTCCAACGACATACCTATAATTTCAGGAACTGCTTTTATCTCCGCACCTTTACATATAGTTAAAATAATCAAGCTTCCCTGCTTACGTTTTTCTCCAGCTTTAGGAGATTGCTCCATAACTGTTCCAGGTTTAAATTTATCAGGTTCACCATATTTTTCTTCAAGCTCAACCTTAAACTTTTTCTCTTCTAAAAGTTTCTGTGCTTCAACCACCATCATATTATTAACATTCGGCACAACAGTTTCAGCCAATGTACGATTTAAAATAAAATTAGCGGCTACAGAAACAGCTACTACCATAGCTGTAATCATCAGCAACAGCCTAGTATAGTTAATTTTTTTCTTTCTTGGCATAACTTCTTCTGCACCAGCTTTCTCTGTAGGTTCAGCATCATGATTATTATCATCATTTTTAGTGTTGTTCACAGATTGATTCTTTATACCATCGCTTCGTAACGGCTTCATTATCATTGTAGCACCATCGTCAGACACATCAGTACATTCAAATTTAGGTTTTTTTACTGTTCCCAACTCCTGCCTATAGTCTTCACTGCTGAACGGAAACAATTTCATTTTGAGATTCAGTAAATCACGACGCATTTGACCAGCATTAGTATAGCGATCTTCTATATGCTTCGCAAGTGCTTTATCGATAATCTCCTGCAAGCCTTTCGGTGGCTGTTCCATATAATTTTCGAGTTGCGGCACAGGTTTTTCTACATGCATCATAGCAACAGACAACGCCGTATTGCCAACATAAGGTACCTGCCCAGTAATCATTTCAAAAAGTACAATACCCAATGAATAAACATCACTGGAAGCAGTAATTTTGCCGCCACAGGCCTGTTCCGGTGAAATATAATGAACCGAACCCATTACTGCTTTGGAATAAACCATTGTCTGATTCGTAACCATTTTAGCTATTCCAAAATCAGCAATTTTAGGATTCATATTCTTATCAATTAAAATATTCTGCGGCTTTATATCACAATGAATAATATTATGGTTATGTGCATGCTGCAAAGCATCTGCAAGCCTCACACCTATTTCCAGTACAGCATTTAAGCTAAGCTTATGTTCCTGCATATATTCCTTAAGCGTAACGCCGTCAACATATTCCATGACTATATATTGATTGCTGCCTTCGGAAATAACATCATAAATATTAATAATATATGGATGCACCAATCGCGCTGCTGATTTTGCCTCTCTGCGAAATTGTTCCAATAATTCTTTATCTTCCAAAAACTGATCCCGCAGCATTTTAACAGCAACATTACGATCCAGCAATTCATCATGAGCCAGAAAGACCTCTGCCATACCACCATAACCTATGGGACGGATAACTTTATACCGTTCGTTCAAAATGGTTTTATAGTTTTTATCCATTAAAGCTTTCCTCCCCCTGATTTGCTAAATCAATCAAAATTATAGATACATTATCACGTCCGCCATTATCAAGACTTTGCTCCAACAATTTATCAGCCGCCTGCTTTAAGTCAGCTCTACCAATTAACTGAGCTATTTCCTTTGCCCGCAGCATATCAGAAAGGCCATCACTGCAAAGCAAAAGACGATCATTTTTCTTTAACTTAAAACGAAAAAAATCAGCCTTTATGCTTTCTTCTACCCCTAATGCTTGCAATAAAATATGTCTTTGCGGATGAACAAAAGCTTCTTCATCTGTAATCTTTCCCTGTTCCTGTAGATCAGCTACCAAAGTATGATCATGAGTAAGCTGCTGCAAGCTGTCATCTCTATAAAGATACAAACGACTGTCACCAACATGACAGCAATATCCTATGCCATCACCAGGCAAATACAATGCTGTCATTGTTGTACCCATTCCAGTATATTGTTCATTGCTTACCGCCATCTTAAAAACATGTTTATTCGCTTTTTCAAAAGCTTCTAACATAATTTTTCTGATACTTTGTTCTCCGAGCTCGTGACGCAGGCTATGAGTTGCAACCTCAAACGCTTTGATAGTTGAACGGCTGGCAATTTCACCGGCAGCATAACCACCCATGCCATCAGCAACTGCAAACAAATAAGGTTCGCGTACTAATAATGCATCTTCATTGTTATCTCTTACCAAGCCTACATGAGTTTTACTGATTACCTGCATTACTCCTGCTCCTGTTCCCTGGCAAATTTCGCCCGCAGTTGACCACAGGCTGCATCTATATCTTTACCCATTTCTTTACGCACCGTAGCATTAATCCTATTTTTCTGCAAAATATGCAGAAATCTTTCAATTGCTTGCTTTGAAGGTCTTTCAAATCCTTGCTCCGGCACAGGATTAGCCGGTATTAAATTTACAACAGCCTGCTTATAACGCAGATAATTGCTCAACAGCTCCGCATCCTGTACACTGTCATTTTTTCCCCGCAATAAGATATATTCATAGGTTATCTGTCTGCCGCTTGCCTTGCTGTAATCTTCTGCCGCTGATAAAACATCTACAAAAGGAAAACCCTTATTAACCGGCATTAATGCTGTACGCAAATCATTTTTTACTGCATGAAGAGAAATTGCCAAATTAATAGGTTTCTGCTGCTGAGCCAACAACTTAATTCCCGGAATAATTCCGCAAGTAGATATTGTCATATTTCGATAACTCATATTACAGGTATCTTTACAATGCAAAAAATTCAAAGCACCTAAAACATTATCAAAATTCAGCATTGGCTCTCCGCTGCCCATAACAACCACACGACTCACCACAGCATTTTTTTTTCGCAAACGTTCATTAAATAAATAAACCTGCGCAATAATCTCCGCTGCTGAAAGATTACGTACTGCACCATTTAAACCGCTTGCACAAAAAGCACAATGCATATCGCAGCCAACTTGACTGGACACACATACACTGTAACCATAATCATGATGCATAAGCACTGTTTCTACGGAATTACCATCTGTCAAACCTATAAGCAGTTTACTAGTCATACCGTCAGAAGAATTTTGTTCACGCAAAATTTTTAATTCCTGCGGCATAATGCAAAAGGAAGATTGCAGTAATGCAATATCATTTTTGCTAAGATTATGCATTTCTTGAAAATCAAAAACCGATTTCTGATACAACCATTGAAAAATCTGCTTGGCACGAAATTTTTTCATACCTGCTGTTACCAACACTTCCTGCAGTTTTTCTATTGTCAAACCAAATATATCCTGTTTCATTTACTTTTACCGTCCATAAGTATAGCTTTATTTACATCTGCTCAATTTGCAAATATAAAAACCATCTATGCCATCATTTTGCGGCAGCAGCTGCAACTCATCTACTTGCTTTCCTGTCAGCGGATGCTTAAAACTAACTCGCTGCCATTCATGATGTTTTGTTAAAAATTCTTCAATTAAGTAATGATTTTCACTTTGTTCAATAGTACAGGTACTGTAAACTAATGTGCCGCCTCTTTTTACATAACGAGCAGCATTCTCAAGAATAACTAATTGCAATGGTGGAAAAAGTTTTAAATCAGCACGTTGTTTACGCCAACGTGCTTCTGCACGGCGTCGTAATACTCCCATACCTGAACAAGGTGCATCTACCAGCACTCTGTCAAAACTTTCTATCCATTCTTCACGCAATTTTACTGCATCATTAAATAAAGGTTTTATACAATTCAGTTTCAATCTAGCAGCATTCTCAGCTACTAACTGCAATTTATGTTCATGAATATCACAAGCTATAATTTCCCCTTGATCACGCATCAACTGTGCTAAATGCGTGCTTTTTCCTCCTGGCGCACTGCACAAGTCTAACACCTTCATTCCTTTTTCAGGTGCTAAAACAGCTGCAACTAACATTGAACTTTCATCTTGAATATAAAAATTACCAGGCAATACATTCATAAGAACATTTAAAGGTGGTAGTTTAGAAGCAACAATACCATCTTCACTCCAAGATGAAGGAGTAGCTGCTGCTCCCATATCATTAAGAACATCCAACAATTTCTGCCGTGTCGTTATCAATGTATTAACCCGCAGGCACACTGGTGCTGGACTGTTATTAAAAGCTAAAAGTTTTTCAGTTCCTTCTTTACCCCATGGGCCAAGCCACCGTTTAATCAGCCAACGTGGATGATAATATTTTATCGCCATATATCCTGCATCATCTTTTTCTAATGCAGGAATAATAAATTCACCCGCTGCCTGCTTACGTAACAATCCTCGCAAAACACCGTTAACAAACTTTGCACTGCCTTCATGACTGACACAACGCGTAAGTTTTACAGCTTCATTTACTGCAGCTGAAACTGGTATACGCTCCATATAAAGCAATTGATAGACACTGACACGCAAAATACTCAAAATATCTTTATTAACCTTATTCAAAGGACGAGTGACACATTGTTCCAAATACCAATCCAATGTTCCCTTAGCTTTCACAGTACCATATACTAATTCAGTTGCCAGTCTTCTGTCTAAATCATTAAGCCTGCTGCCGCGCAAATACTGATTAAGAACTATATTTGTATAAGCTCCGTCTTCGAGTACCATACGTACAAGAAGTGCTGCTGCACCACGTGCAGTATCAGGATAATTAGTTTTTCTTTCCATCAAATTCCTTTCCTAGGTCATCATCATCTTCCATAAATGCTAAAATTGCTTTTTCAAGTTTTTTTATATCTACACGAGTATTAAAGCAAGGGCCAAAAGGACGTTCATTAAGTACACCCAATACAGGTAACGGAAAGACATCCTGTATACCACTTGTAAGATCACGCTCACAAGCTACCGCTACAATAGCCTTAGGTCTAGCCTGCTTAACCATCTGACGTGCAAGTGTGCCGCCAGTAGCTACGGCAAAATGACAGCCGTACTTGTGTGCCAGCTCCAACATAGAGCCAACGCTGCAACGACCACATTGACGACAATTTTCCACATTACGAGTAATTTTATGTACACAGGTATCAAGCTGAATACAATGCGGAGTAAGAATCATAATTCTTTCAGGCGGCACTTTAACCTTATGCTGCAATACCAATTTATTGCTTACTTCAATAAAAGACTGCTCAATTTTATTTCGCGGTATGTTAAACAAACGTCCTAAAACAACCGCAAAAGGGAATAAGATATTTATCGCTTTCCACGCCCAAAAATATAAAATTTTCAGCACTGGAATACCTAAAAGAGCCATAACTATACCTAAAACACCAGTTAGCATCGCCATGACAATAGCTAATCCTAAAGCACCAAAAGCAATAGGCAGTATCCAACTTATTTGGTATAATCCCGGAAAAGTTACTTTCCAAACAACATAGACCATCATTGCTCCTAAAAGGGCACTGATTGAAGTCAAAGCCATAAATATTCTTTTTTTAGGTTTAAATACATTTTCTTCCATTACAGGGGAAACTCCTTCAAATTTTCTGAACTTTTTTCTTAATAAATCAAAGTAAAATCAAAGCAATATATCTCCCTGCTGTACTCCTCTTCCGCCTAAAAATGCTTGTGCAGCCATACGTTTTTTTGATTCCGGCTGCACTTCTGTTATCTCTAACACACCCTCACCACAAGCAACAAAAAAACTATGTTTCGTAATCTCTACAACAGTACCTGCTGCTGCATCGCTAATTTTATCCGATAGGCGGCTTCCCCATATCTTTAAACCTTTTCCGTTCGGAAGCTTGGTAAAAGTACTTGGTGCAGGATTAAATCCACGAATAAGATTATGCACATCCCGTGCACTCCTGTTCCAGTCAATATGCTCCATGCTCCTATCCAGTAAGGTAGCATAGCTTGCCGCATTATTATCCTGAGGCACAGCAACAGCTGTACCGTCTGCAATCAAATCAATAGTATCCAACAGCAACGCTGCACCTTTAATCTTTAGTTCATCATGCAGTTCTCCCATAGTTGTATTTTCATTAATGGGAACAATAACCTTAGAAAGCATAGCTCCTGTATCCATACCTATATCCATCTGCATAATTGTTACGCCTGATTCTTTTTCCCCATTAATAATAGCGTACTGAATAGGTGCAGCACCACGATACTTCGGCAATAATGAAGCATGTACATTAATACAGCCGTATTTAGGCAAATCCAAAATCTCTTTACTAAGAAACTGTCCGAAAGCAGCTACTACAATAAGTTCCGGCTGAATTCCACGTAATATATTTACAAATTCTTCTGTTTTTACTTTCTGCGGTTGATATACAACATAATTCTTACTCTGCGCATATTCTTTAACAGGAGTCATCAACATTTTATTGCCGCGTCCCTTTGGACGGTCAGGCTGCGTTACTACTGCTGCTATTTCATGTTTTCCACTATCACTCAATGCCTGCAAGCTGCCTACTGCAAAATCAGGAGTTCCCATAAACACTATACGCATTATCATACCTCCAGATTATCTTTTTTCTTAGGTGAAATAGTCTTAGCTTTATCAATAAACAAAAGCCCATCTAAATGATCAAGTTCATGCTGAATACAAATTGCTAAAAGTCCACTTGCAGAAAGTATCATTCTCTGACCTGTTTTATCAGTAAACTCACATTCCACATATTCAGCGCGCTCAACTTCTCCCTCATAATCAGGCACAGAAAGACAGCCCTCACTGCCCAATACTGAACCTTCTTTTTTTATAATTACAGGATTAATAAGTTCATATAAGCCGTCACCAACATCAATGACAACTATACGTTTAGACACTCCAACCTGAGGTGCAGCCAAACCTACACCATCAGCTGCATACATGGTTTCTGCCATATCCTTAAGCAAACGTTGTAATTTTTTATCTATACGATCTACCGGTTTAGCAACTTCTCGCAGAACCGGATTTCCGGCAAGTACAATTTTTAATTTAGCCATTGCTAAATCCTCCTTACTATCTATACTAATATTTAATTATAGCATATACATAGACATTCTTACAAATATAAGTCTTTCATTTAGATTTTTCTTTACTAAAAAGCTTCTTCCATAAG
>CAZQQK010000030.1:0-18314 GCA_964595445.1 uncultured Phascolarctobacterium sp. | reverse complement strand
AGCGGCATGATTACTCATGCCGCCTTCCCGAAAACTTTATTATACTGTTTTATTGAACCGCTCCCGAAGCGACCGTTTTATTTTTTCAAGATTTATATCTAAAATATTTAATGATGGAATAGTCGTAAACCAGTAAACGCCATTGCAATGCCATATTTATCACAAGTTTCAATGACATTATCATCACGAATAGAACCTCCAGCCTGTGCAATATATTGCACACCACTGCGATGAGCACGTTCAATGTTATCACCAAATGGGAAGAAAGCATCACTGCCAAGAGCAACATTCTGTAATTTTGCTGCCCAGGCTTTTTTCTCTTCACGTGTCAACGGTTCAGGTTTTTCGGTAAAGAAATTCTCCCATACACCATCCGCTAAAACATCTTCATAGTCATCAGAAATATATACATCTATAGTATTATCTCTGTCTGGACGACGAATAGATTCTTTAAACGGCAGTGCCAAAACCTTCGGATTTTGACGCAGCCACCAAATATCTGCCTTATTTCCTGCAAGACGTGTACAATGTACTCGCGACTGCTGTCCAGCACCTATACCAATAGCCTGTCCGTCTTTAACATAACATACTGAATTGGATTGAGTATATTTCAAAACAATTAAAGAAATCAGCAAGTCACGCACAGCATTTTCTGGAATTTCTTTGTTTACAGTAGGGCGTTTAGTCAATAAATCTGCTGTAATTTCAGCCTCATTACGTTCCTGTTCAAATGTTATTCCAAATACCTGCTTATGCTCTAAAAGTTCCGGCTTATAATCTGGATTAATTTGGATAACGTTATAAGTTCCTTTGCGTTTGGTTTTAAGAATTTCCAACGCTTCATCTGTATAACCAGGAGCAATAACTCCATCAGATACCTCACGTGCCAACATTTTGGCTGTCTGCACATCACATATATCAGATAAAGCAACAAAATCACCATAAGAGCTCATACGATCTGCCCCACGTGCACGTGCATAAGCATTAGCCAATGGAGAAAGCTCAAGGTCATCTACATAGTAAATCTTTTTCAATGTATCACTTAACGGTAAACCTACAGCTGCACCAGCGGGACTTACATGTTTAAAGGAAGCTGCTGCAGGCAAACCAGTTGCCTCTTTCAATTCCTTTACCAACTGCCAGCTGTTAAAAGCATCTAAAAAATTAATATATCCCGGACGACCATTAAGTACATTAATAGGCAGCTCACTGCCATCAGCCATACAAATACGTGCATTTCCTTGATTAGGATTGCATCCATATTTCAAAATTAATTCCTGCATATTATATCCTCCTAAAATAGAATTCCGTAGTACGATGTCCACAATCTTTCTATAAAAAATCTACAAAATAAAACAACCGACACACCAGTACACAGAACAATGTGCCCAGACGGTCGGCTTCACCAGTCATACTCCCCTGTGGTAATCCACTTCCGTCAGTTATATGACCTACTACATAGTAGTATAAAATCCAGTTACACTTTTGTCAACAACGTATTTATGTGCTAAAATTAAAACAAATACTAAAAAGAGCAAATTGGAGGGAGTTTTATGGCATTATGTTATGTTTGTCCACATCGCTGCGGCGTAGACCGTCCTCAAAATATGGCAGATACTAATGGTTGTTTTGGCAGCTGTGGAGTCGGCATAGCTCCTATCGTCGCCCGTGCAGGTCTGCATATGTGGGAAGAACCAGTAATCAGCGGAACAAAAGGCAGTGGAACTGTGTTTTTTTCCGGCTGTAACCTTCATTGTGTATTCTGCCAAAATTACAAAATAAGCTGTAAAGGTTTTGGTAAGGAAATTACAGTAAACCGCCTAAAAAAAATTTATCAAGAGCTTATAGAACAAGGTGCTCATAATATAAATCTAGTTACACCAACTCATTTTACAGAAGCAATACTGCAAAGTTTAGATGAAAAATTATCTGTCCCAGTCGTATATAATACAAGCGGATTTGAAACACAAGATACGCTTCGCCGTTTAAATGGTAAAATTCAAATTTATTTACCTGATTTAAAATACAGCGATGACATAGCTGCTGTAAAATACAGTAATGCACCTTATTACTTCCGCATTGCTACAGAAGCTATTAAAGAAATGTATCGTCAGGTTGGCGACTACCAAATAGATGCTAATGGTATCATGACAAAAGGCGTAATCATACGTCACTTAATCATGCCTGGAATGCTTGACAACAGCAAAAAAATTATTGATTGGATAGCAGACACTTTTAAACCTGGTCAAGTTATGTTCAGCCTTATGCATCAATATATTCCCAGCGGCTGTGCCAAAGATTATCCTGAAATTAATCGCAAAGTAACAGCAGAAGAGTACAAGGAATTGGAAAATTATCTGCTGCACAGCAGTATCGAAGATGGCTTTGTTCAGGAAGAAACATCAGCCTGCGAAGATTTTGTACCCAGTTTCGATGGAACTGGCGTTTAAACTTTTATATAATTCCAAACACCACTCAATCATAAGACTTTAAAATCTGATGATTGAGTGGTATTTTTTGTTATTCTATTTACAAGATTCTCTAAAGTCGTATAGTTTCTTTGCACAAAAAACTCTGCAGTAATCTCTATATCACAGTTCGTATCTTCAAAAACTAAAAATAATATATTTTTTATTTCTGTATTTTTTGCTTGCATTTATCAAAAAATGCACTTAAAATTATCATAGCAATTCTTAAGAAAAGAGGTTATTATTTTGGAACGTAAAGTAATTCAAGTTGAAGATCGACCACCATTACTGTTAAATATTCCTTTAAGTATCCAGCATTTGTTTGCCATGTTCGGCTCCACTGTGCTGGTTCCTTTTTTGTTCAAAGTAAGCCCTACTACTTGTTTATTCATGAATGGTTTAGGTACATTATTATACATCTTCATTACGAAAGGAAAAATACCTTCATATCTAGGTTCCAGCTTTGCTTTTATATCTCCTGTTCTTTTAATCATGTCAACTTCTGCTTATAATCACGCACAGTCTGGATTTATTGTTTTCGGTCTTTTATTTATGCTTTTTTCGGTTATTATCCATTATATAGGTACACGCTGGATTGATGTTATTTTTCCGCCGGCAGCAATGGGTGCCATCATTGCCGTTATAGGATTAGAACTAGCTCCTGTTGCCGCTAATATGGCAGGATTGACTGGTGATAATATCAACCTAAGCAATATCGCTGTATCTATGTTTACTTTAGCAATTGGTGTTATTGGTTCAGTTGCTTTCCGCGGCTTTATGAGTATCATCCCTATTCTTTTCGGTGTCATCTGCGGTTATATTTTTGCCGCATTTATGGGTATGGTAAACTTCCAACCAGTTATAGATGCTCCATGGTTTCAAATACCGCATTTTTACGCACCAGTATTCGATCTTAATGCTATAATTATTATAGCTCCAGCAGCACTTGTAGTTTTAGCTGAGCATATCGGACACCTTGTCGTTACCGGAAATATTGTAGACCGTAATCTGATTAAAGATCCTGGTCTTTCTCGTTCATTATTCGCAGATGGTCTTTCCAACGTTATCAGTGGCTTTGCAGGTGCTACTCCTAACACTACCTATGGCGAAAACATCGGCGTAATGGCTATTACTAAAGTGTACAGCACCTGGGTTATCGGTGGTGCTGCTGTACTGGCTATTATCCTTTCTTTCTGCGGTAAACTAAGTGAGCTTATTCACAGTATTCCTGTCCCTGTAATGGGTGGAATTTGCATTCTTTTATTCGGCGTAATTGCTGCTTCCGGTATCCGCGTACTAGTTGAAAGCAAAGTTGATTACAGCAAATCATCAAATCTTGTCATGACATCTGTTATTATGATTATAGGTCTTTCCGGAGCAAAGCTCTCTTTCGGTGCTTTTGCTGTTCAAGGTATGGTTTTAGCAACTCTTGTAGCTATTATTATGAGTTTACTTTTTAAACTTTTTGAATATCTGCATCTAATGAATGAATAGTAAGTAAATATTAAAATTTCCTAAATTCAATATTTATAAGCTTATTCTTAGACTCAAGCATCTATGCTTGAGTCTTTTTTTATACAAAAAACTTCGTCTCAACTTGAGACGAAGTTTTTAAATGATTGATTAATTTTTTCAATCTCTTTTATTGTATTACATAAAAACGGCAAATAAGATACAAAACAGCAGCAATCAAGCCTCCCCAAGCACGAACTTTAAGTTTTTTTACATCTACGTGTTCAGAGTCAGCCTCCTGTAACCTGCTTATTCCACCAAACAATAGCCATAAGGAAAATAAAGCCATAGCAACAGCCAAATAATCCCATCCTTCTAACTTAGAAAATATTTCCATTTTATTTTACCTCTATAAATCGTTATTTTGCGTACAAATATATTTATAAGTACAATATTGGCAGCCAACGTCACATCGGCACAAAAAATCAGACTCCATACTTTTTGCACCTATTTCAAAACAAAATCTGCAAGCTTCATGCAGATAATTTTGATTCAGCGGAAGCTCCCATACACTTAAATCCTGCAAAAAATGCAGCTGTGCTTTACTTACTTTAAGCGGATAAAACATTTTTTCAACAGCGTACCTATATAACGCCAGCTGATAAGCATATCCTAAATTAATATCACCTGCAGCAGGAGGTTTTCCTGTCTTATAATCAATCAAAATCAAAGTACCATCATCAGCATAAGCAAGACAATCAATAATACCTTCAATTAAAAGTGGTTTGCTGTTCTGGTTTTCAGGCATTTTTTCATTAATAGGCAGCAAAAATTTTAATTCACGCTCTTGTTTATATGGCAGCTGTTTATATAAATCACTATCGATATATTTCATAAAAAGCTGTCGTGCTGAATACGCATCTCTGCATCCAGGTGCTTCCGTCTGCAATGCATAGGCAAAAGCTTCCTCTGCATCATTACAGTATACCTCCAATGCTCTATGGACAACCAAACCTGTTAAGTATGCAGGAAATTTAAGATAATCCTGCTCTTGTTCTACCTCATTATCTTTATTTATTTCATATTCCGGCAGCTCCATCAGTTGCTGATAATAGTAACGTCTCTGGCAATGCAAATAAGTCTGTAAGGCACTGGCGGTAAAAAAAGTACGAGCCCCAACAGTAAAATCCGGAAGTGGAGCTATAAGTTTTTCTATGTCTGAAGTAACAGTAAACTGTTCATCAATTAACTGTCGTTCAGGAGGAAGTTCTGCCATAAAATCCACTTGTTCCCATTCTACACTGTTGTCATCAGGCAATATCTGTTTTAACTGAGGCAGCCAATACATTTCTGCAAGCTCTTTTTTATTGCCATCTGCCTTTTTTTCACTGTTGACAGCACCAGACATAAACAAATACTCCTCTGCTCGTGTCATAGCTACATAAAGCTGTCGTTTACGTTCTTCATGTTCCTGTATTTTACTCAGTTTATTTACTTCTGAAAAAACACTGCTTGGTATTGTCTTACTTGTTTCCAACTGAAGCCTAATTCCAAGACCTATATCAGAGCTGTATTTTATTTCATCAATATTACCATCATTGCCAGTATCTAACATCGGTAAAAAAACCGTATCGAATTCCAGTCCTTTAGATTTATGAATGGTCATAATCTGCACTGCATCATCAGTTACTACGTTAGCTGCCGTTTCTTTAGCTTTTGTTGAACACAAACGCTCTACATACTCCAACCAGTCAGCAAGTGTAGCTTGATAATTCTGACTATAGGTACATGCTAACTGACGAAGTTTTTTTACATTTGCAAGCTTATTTATTCCATGTTCCTGCTGTGTCAAAACAACATCTACAGACAATTCCTGCCAAATTTTTTCCCATAATTCCGGCAAAGCACTCAAAGCAGCATAGTTTCGCAAAACTGTTAGCTTTTCAGCAGCCCGTTTCAGTAAATCAGCTTGACTTTTTTCATACTTCTCTGGATTCGCCTGCTGTACAGCATCCCATAAAGAACAAGCTTTACTTAAAAATAAACTTGTTAATGTTTCATCATTTAATCCGAAGTAAGGGGAACGCAAAATTCCTGCCAGTTCCAAACTACGATAACGATTATGCAGAGCTGCCAAAAGATGCAGAATGTCCATAACTTCCTGCTGTTCATAAAATCCTCTGCCGTCAATAATAACATAAGGTACACCCTGACGCTGCAAACCTTTTGCCAAAGTTTTGCAATGTGTCATAGCACGTAATAAAATAGCAATTTTTCCATAAGGTTTTCCTGCATCATGCAGTTGATGTATTTTCTCCGCTATTGCTACAGCTTCATAATAACGTTTCTGTTCTTTTGTAAATTCGTTATACAGAACTTCCATTATCAAAGGCTTCATTTTTCCCGAAGTCTTAGAAGCAATAAGCTTTTTAAAAAATACATCATCCTCTTCATTTACCCCCAACAGCTTTTCAAATACTTTATTACAAGTGTTCAAAACTGTATTACGGCTGCGATAGTTTATATCCAGTTCTATACAGATACCGCCTTTAGCAGCTATCTCTGCTTTTACCTTATTAAAAACACTTACTTGGGCACCGCGAAAACGATAAATGGACTGCTTAGGATCTCCTACAATAAACAGTTTATTACCTTGTAAGTTATCGGCATTATCACCACAAAGCAAATAAATAAGCTGCCTTTGCCTATCATTAGTGTCCTGAAATTCATCCACCATAATATAACGAAAACGTTTCTGATACTTATGACGTATTTGTTCATTTTCTTTTAGTAATCTCAAAACTAACAATTCTAAATCATCAAAACCTAAAACATCTTGCTTTTGTTTTTCAGTTTGCACAAAATCACCAAAAGCTACTAAAATCTGCTGCCAATATCTCACTAAAGGCAATGCAGCTTTATCTATCTCTATTGTTTCCAACTGCTGACGTAAGGTCTTTAATTCATCAAGAAATTCTTTTAAAACTCCTCTCTGTCCTTTTATTGCAGCAATATATTTATCAAAACTGGTAAATACTGGTTTTCCTGCTTTCAGTTCCGTTATAATATCTTCCAACTTATCTTCTGCTTCTTCTAAACTTTTTCTTCCAGCACTACCTTCTTTAGTAATCTCGTTTTTACAAGATATTACATTACGAGTCATACAGCAAAGAAAATCTAATATATTTTCACCATTTGCAATATTTTTCACATATGGTTGCTGCAAATCGCCAGCTGCTGCAATTTCACTAAGCTTTGGTATCAAACTGTTTATTTGACGAACAAAACTGTTCAATCCATAATTTTCAATTAACTTTTCTAAAGCTACATTATTTTCTTTTAATTGATGATTGATGAAATCTTTTAAACAATTTGCTAAAAACTCTTCCTCCTCAAAATCTTCTTGAACAGCAAATCCTGGATCAAGCTGGGCTTCCACTGGATTTTCGCGTAAAATCTGACTGCATAAACTATGAATAGTAAGAATATGAGCTCTCTGTTCTAAAGAGCGCAGCTGTTCACGCCAAAAAATATCATGTGTCTCTCCATCCAAGAGCTGACGAATTCTGCTTTTCATTTCGCCAGCAGCCTTACGTGTAAAAGTAATAGCTAAAATCTCTGATGCCTCAAGATTAGGTATTTTCCGTTCTTTAGACTGTTGCAGAATATATTGGAATCGTTTAACTAAAACTTTAGTTTTTCCACTACCAGCACCTGCTGATACAGCAACATTTCTATCTATAGTTTCAACAGCCACACACTGCTGCGGATTTAAATCTTCTTTTTTTTCAACTATCTGCGTAACTTGATTTTCCTCAATACATTCCATCTAAATTCAGCTCCTTTCATTCAGCGTTTCCTGCAAACGGCATATATTCTTTAATTGACAGTATTCACTGCAATCACACTTTGGTAATACAGCAAAATTACTCTGATAAATACCATCTATATATTCCTTTATCATTTCTTCACACCAGTGCTGAAAATTTTCCCAAGTTGCGAAATCTTCATTCTTCGCAGTTCTAAATGGTAAGTTTTCATTATGAACATCTTCTAAAAGAAATTTACTTTTACGTTCAGTATCCTGCAAAACAAAATAACTGCCTCCGCTGACAGGTTTGCCGCCTTTATATAAAGCTGCCGCAGCTAATAAATAAAGCGGTAATTGCACATCAAGTTTACACTCTAAGTCTTTACTGCTTGGTACACTGTATTTACTGCGTTTATAATCTGTAACGAAAAGATGCTCCCCATCACTGTCTATTCTGTCTATACGTCCTGTAAGTGTAACAAAAGACTTATCAGCTAACTGCAACCTCAATGGTTTCCCATTTTTGCTGCTAAAATCCCATTCCACTGCTGTCGGTTTATAATCATTCCATGAAAGTTGATCATCATATTCAAAATTCAACCAGTTTTCCAGTAGCTTCAACAAGCGTATTTTTTCTATATTCCATAACATTCCTTCAGCAAAACTTCCATTATCTATAAATTCTTGGCAAACTTTTTCAAAAATTTGCTGAAGTTCAGACTGCAATTTTTCCAAAGAATACTGCGTTATTTTTTCCTGTAAATGACCGCCAACAAATTCAGCTAATACCCTATGAAGCAACGAACCCTCATCTGCTGGCTCTATAACATCCTCTTTAACAGCAAAAATCTGCTGTTTCCATAATTGTTCACCCAAATAGCGGAACGGACAAGCAGCATAAAGCTCCAGTTTACTTGCGTTAAAACTATTACCTACAGCTTTGCGCACATCAATCTGCAAAGCAGCATCAGTTAATACACCATTGTAACTGCCTTCAGAATTTTCTCGGCGCAATATATCTGCCTGAATTGCCTGCATAAGTACAGTGCCCACTTTTTCTTCAAGCCACGCACGATCACAATTTTTTCCTAAGCGTTCCACTTCTTCAACCGAAGCAGGCACTTGCAAAGGTGCAGCTTCTTTATGTAGATTCTGAAATATTTTTTGTACGTTATCAACATAAGCACTTGCTTTCAATCCATCTGCTTCATCCCATGTAATATAAAGTTTATTTAATGCTGTTGCAGCAGCAGAAGCAAAAAAATATGCATCCTCCGCATATTCTATAGCTGTAGTAGGCAAATCAACACCTAAATCTATAAGCTGGCTGCGTTCTTTGTCATTATAAACCCAGTTTTCATTATTCACCTTAGGAAATTCGCTCTCACGCACTCCCATAATGTATACGGTATCAAAAGTAAGTCCCTGAACATTTACTACTGAAGTAATCAGCACACCATCCTGTCTGCCATGCTTCACTATCAGCTTTCCAGCAGCTAAAGTTTCTGCCAGCAATTCTCTCCAGTCAGACAAGGATAACTTATCCATCTTACGACCACAGCATTCATAATCATGTACCAAATGCTGCAAAGTGCTAAGTAAAGTATCACGTGTTTTTAAGCAAAGAGATATGTTCTCCAGTGACATTTCACCTTGCTTATATATTTCTCCCAATCTTTTTTCTAACTTTAGTTCAACAATAAAATCAGATAACTTCTCTGCATAACCAGCAAGTGTATCGCTATAAACTGTATCAGCAATAAACTTATTTATCTTCTGCAATAAAGCATCTGAATCCTCGCCAAATTCTGTTAATATATCCAGTTGAACATCACTGCGTCTTACATAATATTTTTTTGAACGCCACAAATCAATTTTCTCTGCATCAATTTCCAGCAAAAACGACATTAAACCACTCGTCAGCAAACGAAAATAAGCCTCTGCCCCCTCATGCGTATCTGCCACTGATTTTAAAAGTAACTGAACCAATTCTGCTAAAGGCTGAACCGCTAAAGCTGTTGTCTGCGGCAGGCTCACAGGAATACCATATTCATCTGCCAACAATCGCAATCCACTGTACGCATCTAAATCTCGTACTGCTATTAAAATTTTTTGCTGTACCGCATTATTCCGCAGTTGATTTTTTACATTTGCCAAAACCCAACGCATTTCTGATTCTTTATCTGCAAAACTATATAATTTTATATTCGGAGCAGAAACAGGATTGCACATTCTGCCTATATTATCACGTAAATGCTGTAAATCAGGTGCTGCAAGCTGTGCTAAACCCTGTGCACTAATGCGTTTTTCCCTACCAAAAATTTTTTCTAAACTAGCATGAGTCTTTCTGCCAGCTTCAAAAATTCTGCCTCTGTCACTTTTTACACTTTCTATTTCTTCATAGCACATACCAACAGTAACTTCACATTGTTCAGCCAATTTTTCAATAAAAGTTAACTGTAAATTATCAAAACTATAAAAGTCACTAAAATAAATCTTTTTCCAAGGAACTCTAGGATTTTTTCTTTCTAAAGCTTTTATAGCAAGACGATATTTCCCTTCTAAATCATACCATTTATTATTTTTTAAATACTGTCTATATAAAAGATACAGATTTCTGACCCCTTCATCTTTATTGCTAGAATATTTATCTATGCTCTCCTCAAATTTTGTCACCAAAGCAAGATGTATCTGTTCTTCTGTAGCACCACTGCGAGAAAGCTGACCCACAAGTGATGTCATAGCTTTAATAAATCCCTTCTTAGAGGCAAGATTGCCAAAATATTTTAAAGGCTTATCATCAAGTTGTTGCAAGTCTTTATTGTGCATCATATAGTCAACAATATCTTCAACAATAAGCTCCTGACTGCGGCGACTTATTTCATCAAGTCTAGCATGACCATTTGCATTCAATAATTTATTTGCAAGAGTATCTATTCCCATAGTCTCTACATAATCTGTACATTTTACTTCATCCATAGACAAACGATTAGGAAGAATAAGAACCCCTTCTCCATATGGTAATTTATTAAGCTCCTGCAAAAACAGCTGTCTAGTACTACACCCAAGCGGTACACAAACCAATTTCCCCATAATTTTCGTCCTTTCATTTATCACTTATTATTAATCTTTCTAATTTGAAATCTGCTTTTGCTTTATTATACCATAAACCATTTCCGCATTCTGTCTATCTCAAGGTAAAAAGAAATTATATAAATTTTGCTAAAAAATTTTCGCGAATAGACATTTTTTTATTCCCAGATTTGTCTGCAAGTTATATCTTATGATATACTTTTACTCATAAATGAAGCTGTTCTTTGATTTAAAGCAGAGCTATGATGCGGAGGAATTTTATATGTTCAAAGTTGTTTTAAAAGACGAACATTTCTTAGGCAAGGGAAGTCATAAGAAATGTTTTTTACATCCTAACAATACTAATCAATGTATTAAGATACCTTATACAACTGCTGGTGAAAAAGATTTATTGCGTGAACTTGCTTATATAAAAGTTATGCATAAAAAGAAAAAAGATTATAGTATTCTTCCAGAATACTTTGGAGCTATTGAAACTAATTTAGGTACTGGACATGTTTACGAATTAATAACCGATTTCGATGGCAGTAAAAGCAAAACTTTAGAAGATTTTCTTAAAGATGATAACTTGCTCGAAGAAAATTTTGAGATGATAGTGCAGTTATTAAAAGATTTAAAATACACTTTAGTTGATAATCAAATTATTACAATGGGAATTTGGCCTGAAAACATCATTCTGCAATATGGGGGGGGGACAAACTCCACTGGTTATAGACTGCGCATAATTAATGATATGGGAAGTGCAGCTTTAATTCCATTAGAATACTATTTGGGATTTATAGCTAAAATTCGAATTAATAAAAGATGGTCTCGATTTATTAATACTTTACGCAAATTTTATGCTTCTCCCATGGTTAATAGACTAGCTGACAGAATAAATATTTAATTTTTGCTTATCATTATTTCTACTTTACTATTTATAACGTTTTGCAAGCAAATATCTTTGTTTCCAGATAAAAACACCCTTAGGTAGATTTTACTATATCTACCTAAGGGTGTTATATTAATTTTGAAAAGTATTTCTATACTATATATCTAAATATACTGAATAGTATTAGTAATTAACTACTTTCAACTGAAAATAACCTTGCGGATGATCACAAACCGGACATTTCTCTGGAGCATTTTCAGCAATTACAATCTTTCCGCAATTAGTGCATATCCATACTTTCTTTTCATCACGTTTGAATACGCGATCATTTTCAATATTAGCTAAAAGTGCACGATATCTTTCCTCGTGTTCTTTTTCTATCTTACCTACTTCTTCAAACAAAAATGCCAGCTTATCAAAGCCTTCTTCTTTTGCAGTTTTGGCAAATTCGGCATACATTTCAGTCCATTCATAGTTTTCACCAGCAGCAGCTTCTTTCAGGTTTTCCATAGTCTTAGGAATACCACCATCGTTCAATGCTTTAAACCAAAGCTTAGCATGTTCCTTCTCATTACCAGAAGTTTCTTGGAATATAGCTGCTATCTGATTATAACCTTCTTTTTTAGCTGCACTTGCATAATATTGATACTTAGTATGTGCTTGTGATTCACCTGCAAATGCAATTTTCAAATTTTGCTCCGTTTTGCTGCCTTTCAAATCCATTTCCAAATCCTCCTTTTGAAATGTTAAGACTAAACACTCTAAAACAAAATTAACGGTCTACTATTAATTTTGGTCATCACCCAAAAGTTCATCTTCATCACTGTGGTGTGCTACACCAGATTTTTGACATTCCGGACAAATACCGCTGAAAACAATATCATGATGATTCATTTTATAACCAGTAACAGCAGCTACCTTATCATCCATATCCGGAATATAATCAAAATTCTCTACGTTCATAAATTTACCACATTCAGTACATTTTATATGATAGTGTCTTGCCAAAATATGGTCAAAACGATCTGCACCGCTGGGAACAGAAACTTTACCCAACAATCCGCTTTCTACCAAAGAATTAAGATTGCGGTATACAGTACCCTTACTAATATCAGGATACTCTAAAGTAATACGGTCATATACTTCTTCAGCAGTAGGGTGATCTGCTAAAAAACGTACAGCCGCAATTACAAGCTGTCTTTGAATAGTATTTCTTTTAGCCATTTCCATCATCCTTTATTTAAAATAATTCTTATTTAGAATTATACAGTCATTTATAAAAAAGTCAAGTGTTTTTAGTACCAATCTACAAAATAATCACAAATAAACTTCCTATTTTTTTGCATTCATTTTCCATATAACTGATTGATTCTCAATTCTTTATTTACTTAAAAGAAAAAATATTACAAAGAGTATGGAGAACAATTAATAGCTGCAATTATTAGTTATATAATATTTATCATTTTCGAGATAAAAAAACTGCTGTATTTTTTATGCAGCAGTTTAATCAATCCTATTTATTAGCTATTAGTAACTGCACCTTCCCAAATAAGCTGTACAGGCAGATTCGAGGCTCCAGGAGGTGACCAGATAAAACTATATTCTCCTGTCTCCAGTGCCCCTAAATCAACAGCTTCTTCTACAGTTTCTCCTACTGAAAGCCGTCCTTCCGGTAATGCTAATAAATGTCGTTCTTTTTTTGTTTTATTTTCTAAAATACCATATCCAGCAAAATAACCTCCTATAGGATTAAAAATAAAACTTTGAGGCTTATCTCCTGCAATCGTAAAATTTATTTCATAAATTACACCATAATTGCCATAGTTTTCTGCACTCTTCCCAGTAGTTGCATCAATTCCCTTAATATATCCTTCCTGCCATCCGGCTAAATCAAGATACACTGGTTCAAGTAAATCAGATAATGGTTCTTTTATAGTATAATGCCAATTGCTACTTTCAAAAGTACCGCGTAAAGGGTGTTCATCCATTGGCAAAACTGTTGCACTTTCATTAAATAATTCTATATCACTTTTTGTTTCACACATCAAAACGCTGATTTCTACTGGTTTTTCAAAGTGCATATCAATTATTGCAGTATACAACCTATCTGCAGGAAGTATAACACCTCTGCCGCTGAGCAGTTCCTTACTGTTTCCATAACCAAGCTGACCTATTTCAGGTTTTTGTTTACTATCATCAAAATAAATTTTCTGTGCATTCTTTCCATCAATCAAATAATTATGTGCTTTTGCTGCTTCACCACGGCGCTCAACAGTATATTTTATTGGTCTTAAAGAATCAGTATTTTTCAAAACTACGGCTAGCTTCTTATTTTCTGCTCTGCCGTTTACATGATGAAGAAATAAACGAATATCACCATCTACCTTATCTCTATATAAAATTCCATTATTATAAACAGTTTCCGGACTGTCGCTAAAAAGCAGTTTTGGCCCATCAGCTTTAAATTCTGCTGCAACATTTTTCGCTGTATAGTTTTCAGGAATATAAACTATACGCTGCTGAGCACCTGTAAAATTACATAAGCTGCACAACATTAAAACCAGTACCGTCTGTAATGTTCTTTTTAAATCCATAAAGCCATCTCCCATATAAACATAAAAATTTGGAGCCTGACTGCTGTCAAGCTCCTTAATACTGCTTATTTAAGACTGTTTTGATAATCTGCCATAAACTGTGCCAATCCCTTATCAGTAAGCGGATGTTCAATCATCTGTGCCAATACCTTCGTAGGTATAGTTGCAATCTGGCAGCCAGTAAGCATAACTTTTTCCACATGTTCTAAATTACGTATACTTGCGGCAATAACTTCGGTTTCAATATCATAAAGTTTAAAAGCTTTAACAATATTTTCTACCAATTTTACTCCATCTTCACCAATATCATCCAAACGACCAATGAAAGGACTTACATAACTCGCACCAGCACGTGCTGCCATCAACGCCTGACTCATACTGAACACAAGGGTAACATTTGTCTTTATTCCTTCTGCACTTAAAATTTTTACAGCTTTCAAACCTTCAGCAATACAGGGAATTTTTACAACAATATTATCAGCAATTTTTGCTAACTTACGAGCTTCTTCTATCATACCAGCACATTCCGTACTAATAACTTCAGCACTCACAGGCCCTTCTACCAATTTAGCAATCTCTGGAATAACCTCTGCCTGACGACGACCACTTTTAGCAATCAGACTTGGATTAGTAGTTACACCATATACAACGCCCCATTCAGCAAACCTTGCTATTTCTTCTATATTGGCGGTATCCATAAAAATCTTCATCTAAAAAACCTTCTTTACTATATAATTTATGGCAACACAATAACCTTATCTGCCTTCGTCTGTCCCGGCAGACTCATTGTCACAAAACTGTTCCACAATAATAGTTTATCACCTTTTTTTATTTTAGCATAGTCAGTACATGCAGCTGCATCTACTGCGGCAATCAAATCATGATTACTGTTCAGCAAAGTTATATAACTTCCATCTTGTGCCAACTCAGCCTGTGCCACTTGAAAAAATGAAGCACTGCCTTCGCTGCGGGAACCAAGCACTATAGCTGAAGCATAGCTTTGCGGCGGCATACTTCTTGTCATAAGTGCAGAATAATAAGCAGTAACTTTCTGCCCTATTTTCAAAGCCATAGGCAGACGCAGTTTTCCGCTGTGTCCATTCGCAATATAAGTATCACGATCTACAATTAAAGCAACCTGTTTACGATGACCTTCGCCCTTAACTATTACTGTGCCATCCTCTATGGCTGTAATCACACCTGTTGTAACATAAGTTTCTGGTGCACGCATAATTTCCGGATTCACCTGCACAACCTCCAAAGGTGCTGCTTCAGATTTTCTAAAATCAGTTTCAGCAGCCATCGCACCACTAGCTCCCACAAAGCATACACAAGCTAAAGCTGCAGTTATTTTTTTTAAAATATTCATAGTATGTACCTCCGACAAAATCCTTTATTTTGCTTAGTATATCATTACTTTATGTCAAAAGCATGACAAAGTTCTTACTTATTACTAAAATATATACCTATTTCGCTAACAACAGCAGCAGCCTTCCACATACAATCTTCATTAAAATCAAAATAACTGTTGTGGTATCCTGATGCAATATGCGCCCCATACATCATATAAAGTGCACGACCGCCATTTTGCTGTACACGTTCCATAAAATAACCACAATCTTCACTGCCGCCCATGTCAGCATATTCCAACACTTTATCATAACAACATTTTTTACGAATCAGCTCTGCTGCTTCATGACCAAGCTCTCTATCCGCTAAGCAGGCTGGTGCAGCTCCTGCCATAGTTATATTTACTTTAACATCATACATATCTGCACAAGCATTAATAATTCTCTCAGCTTCTGTTACCATATATTCGTTTATTTCTGTAGATACACCTCTTGTTTCAAATTTAATAATAGCTGTATCAGGTACAACATTACGACCAGTGCCAGCATTAAGTACACCAACGTTTATACGATTAGCTCCTTTACTATGACGCGCAATAGTATTTAAAGAAACAGCAGCCTGTGCTGCTGCCAGTAAAGCATTTTTACCTTGTTCAGGTGCAGCTCCTGCATGTGCAGATATACCACTAAATTCCGCATCCAGCTTAGTCGTAGCTAAAAAGCCATCAGTCATAGTTACTAAACTATTATCAACAGTAGCTTTAAAGCCAATATGTCCACCAAAAAAATAATCAACATCATCAACTACACCAGCATTAACCATAGCATAGGCACCGCGCACTCCTTCTTCTGCCGGCTGAAAAATAAGCTTTACTGTTCCAGACAAACTATTTTTATTTGCTGCCAACAATTTAGCTGCTGCCAGACCAATTGTAACATGTCCATCATGACCGCAGGCATGCATAGCATTTTTATGTTGTGAAGCAAAATCTTCGTGTACAGGACGGTGCAGATTACTGCTGTCTTCCTCCACATCATTACAATCCATATCAAAACGAAAAGCAACAGTTTTCCCTTTTCCAGAAGTTTTCATAACAGCAACAATGCCAGTTTTACCACCCGACATTTTTTCTACCAACTCAGTTGCCGCCCCTTCAGCAATTGCACGTTGAGCACAAGCTTCCAATTCAGATTGAGCAGGTACTCCCATCATTGACTTTTCATCTATAACATCTGCACCAAAAGCCACCTCATAGCCTAATGCCTGCAATTCTTTGATAATCATACTGGCTGTACGAAATTCAGTCCAACCTGTTTCAGGATATTTATGTAAATCTCTACGTCTAAGAATCATTTCACCCTTTAATTTTTCTGCTTGTCGCCAAATAGATTCCATATTATTTACTCCACTAAAAAAGTACTGTCTGCTCACTGTTCACAGGCAGATAAACTTCTGAACTCTGTTTACTGCGATTATTGTTATCAATCCACTGCCCACAAGGACAACTAATAACAGCATTAGGAAGCGCCCAAGCTAAATGCCTGCCACATACAGGACAGATAAACTCAACCTGTAATAACGTCTTATTTTTATCTTTCATTGCTTAGTTTTTCTTAGGCAGTTTATAATCACGTAAAGCATTAAACAGCTCCATACTGCCAACAGCATATTCAGTACAAATTTCTTTAAGAGCTGCAAAATCCTTAAGCTCAACACCCCACAAAAAGCAATCTGCATCATTATAAGCTGCTACTACTAAAAAGCTGTTTTCTTTAACAGGGGTCTTACCCAAATCATCAGTAAGCATAATATAATCTGTACCAAAATCCATACCATAAACAATAATATTTTCTTCCGGAGTCGTATCCTCCCAAAATCCCAAATCAGCAAAATCTTTACTGGAAAGCATAAACACACCTCTTATTTATCAGTATTTTTTTATTTTAATATAGCACTTTAATCTTTTCTTAGCAACTTTATAGTCAATAATGTTAATACTTTTCCTAAAACTTTCCTTTTTCTCTTTACTAATCATATAAAAAGCTGTATTATTAAGGCAGGAATCTTTTAATTATGCTTAAATGGAGGTAATATTAAATGAAAAAATTAATCATCCTGTTAACCATGTTAATGACATTTGCTTTCAGCAGTCTTAGCTTTGCTGCTGACGGCGGCGATCTTAACAAAGAACAAAAAAATGCTGAAAAATTCATGGATGCTTTCGGAGTTGCTCCCATTACCGAATATGTTTCTGTTTCTTCTACATTTAGTCCCGAGTTAACGAAAAATTTAAATGAGGCAACCTACAACGAACTGAAAAAACAAGTTAAACAGCAATTTGGTTCTTTAAAGTCTACTAAATTTTTCAGATTTGAACGCTTTGATGATTTAGACCGTGTTACTTACATTGCTGAATTCAGTAAAGAAAAAATTGTAATCATGTCTTTTGATTTCAATAAAAATACTAAGCTGACAAGCTTTAATTTTTCCAAATATCAAGTCCCTGAAAACACAAATGCAGCAAGCAAATAATTTCTCTGAATAAGGCTTCTATCTATATTGTTCTTTAGAGAAAAATACAGAAACTTTAACTACAATCTTCTTTAAATGTGTCCATTATATTTAAACACTAGACATCCCTGTCCATCTGACAGGGATGTCTAGTGTTTTTTATC
>CAZQQK010000029.1:0-18321 GCA_964595445.1 uncultured Phascolarctobacterium sp. | reverse complement strand
GTCATTATTAATATATTCGATTTTTATCACTAAAATCCTGCTAATAATTATTTGCGTCCACGATTTTTTCTTTTTTCATGAATACGTGCAGATTTCTTGCTGAATTTTTTCGGTTCATCTGTTAATTTAGCAAGCTCTGACGGTGTCGGCTCAGATTTAGCAGTAAAACTCTCTCCTTTAAAAAAGCGATAATACAAAGCAATGCCAGCCACTAGCAGCAACGGCATACTGCCAACAATATAACGATAACTCTGTGGTACAGCCATTGTAATAAAATCATAGATAACTATACAAGCAGGAACAAGAATAATCTGTCCCATACGTGCAAATGTACCTTCTTTTCCCATGAAACGAACGACCATTGCATAAGCCAGAAAAGCTACGGCAAAAGAAACAAAAGACATAAATATTAAAAAAGCAAAAAACTCAAAATTCATCTAAAGGACACCTTTCTTAATTATTCTGTTTACTGATACGCTCACCAATAACGCGTGCAACCCATACACCACTGGCACTTGCCTGAGATAAGCCGCGGGTAATACCTGCACCATCGCCAACGGCAAACATATTCTTTACCTTAGTTTCCAGATTGCTGTCTAATTCCAAGCGGGCACTGTAGAATTTTACCTCTACACCATAAAGCAGTGTATCTGCATTAGCCATACCGGGAGCAATCTTATCCAAGGCATAAATCATTTCAATAATATCATCCAGCTGACGTTTGGGCAACACCAAACTTAAATCTCCCGGAGTTGCTGATAATGTAGGTTTCGTAAAACTCTTAAGCATACGTTTTTCATTTGTTCTGCGACCCTTAACCAAATCACCGAAACGCTGTACCAGTACGCCACCTCCCAACATATTGGAAAATGACGCAATTCTTTTGCCGTATTGCAAAGGCTCATGAAACGGCTCCGTAAATTTGCTGCTTACTAAAAGTGCAAAATTAGTATTTTTACTGTGAAGTTCAGGATCACGGAAACTATGTCCATTAACAGTAATAATTCCATCTGTATTTTCAGCAACAACATATCCATAAGGATTCATGCAAAAAGTACGAACAACATCATTATAAAGAGAAGTACGATAAAGAATCTTAGCTTCATAAACTTCATCGGTAATATGCTTAAATACTTCTGCTGGAACTTCTACACGCACACCAATATCAACCTGATTATTAATAAAATCAAGACCCATTTTATGACACTGCTCAGTATACCACTCAGCACCAGCACGACCAGGAGCAGCAATCAAATATTTGCTGTTTACATCCTCACCTTTACTAAGATGCAGCGAAAAACTTCCGTCATCCTGACGACAGATTTCCTCAACTGCTGTATTACAACGAATTTCTATTTTATCCTGCAAAAATTTGTGAATATTTTCCATAATAATAAGATTGTTTTCTGTTCCTAAATGACGTACTTTAGCATTCAACAAATGTAAATCATATTTAAGAGCCTGCATGCCAACCTTACTGTTTTTCGTAGAAAAATATTCTCCCGGAGCTCCATGACGACAGTTAAGTTCATCAACATAATCAATAAGCTCAATAACCTTTTCTTCCGGCAGATATTCATTCAGCCAACCGCCAAACTCTGTAGTAAAATTGTATTTTCCGTCAGAAAAAGCACCTGCACCACCAAAACCACGCATGATACTGCAAGGATTGCAGTTGATGCAATGATCTACTTTCTTAGCAGCTAAAGGACAAAAACGTTTTTCTATCACATTACCTGCTTCCAGCATAATTACCTTCAGCTGCGGATATTTAAGAACAAACTCATAAGCTGCAAAAATTGCCGCCGGACCTCCACCAATAATCGCTACATCATACATAAATTTTTCCTCCTAATCTTTTTCCACGAAAAAACCGCAGCTCTGTTTGCGGACTGCGGTTTTTATGTTATTTTATAAAAATTATTCTTTCTGCTTCAAATGCATACCAATTTATTTATTTTCAATACTTTTATAGCCTTTATATCCTTCATTACGCATATAATCTGTTACCATATAGGTACTTTCTTCTATCAACACCAATGCATGCGTAGCATTCTTTTCTAAAAAAGGCAGTATTTTTTCAATATTAGAACGCTCATCTACAATTTCTACAATAACAGGATAATTTGCATTACCACTGATTAATGTATTTACTGCTCTGCCAACACCGCGCATATTAGCAGCATAACCTTCTATTCCCTTCAATACCGTTCCTCCTGCAAGTCCAAGTCTGCGTGCCTCACGCAGAATAGCCTTATACAGCGGTATATCATTAAACAAAACATCCTCACCTGTATAAACTTTAAGAAAGGTAGTCTTTTTGAATTCCATAGCCATAAGTTTCACCCCCGGCAATATATTATTCTCAGCAATTGTATTATAACATTAATTCGCGTTCTATGTAAGTATTTCCTGCAAACATTTCCTATAAATATCTATCACTGTAATAATAATACAAAATTTTTCTTGTCATATACAGCAAAATAACTTATTATATAAACGACATCAATAAACTTCTACCTTATATTTATTACATTAACCCAATTTAATATTATACTCAAGAAAGAAGGATATATATATGACTGACTTAACTCTGGGTCTAAAAGCTTCTGCCAGTGTAACTGTCTCTGAAACTAATACTGCCGCTGCTATGAAAAGTGGTTCACTCGCTGTATTTGCAACGCCCTCTATGTGTGCGCTTATGGAAGAAGCCGCCTGTGCTGCTGTCAATAAATATTTAGAAACAGGCAATGGAACTGTTGGCATAAGCCTTAACATTTCACACGAGCGCCCCACTGCACTAGGCGATACAGTACAAGCAACAGCAATCCTTACTGCTGTAAATGGGCGTAAATTAACTTTCGATGTAAGTGCAAGTGACAGTAACGGCATTATCGGTAAAGGAACACACGAGCGTTTCATTATAAATAACGAAAAATTTATGGACAAACTCAAAAACAAAGCATAAAAGCATAAACAAATAAATGACCGCTGCAATGATTTATATGTACCTGTTTTACTGAACAATCTAGTAAGGAATGTACATATCAGAATAACATTTGCAGCGGTCATTTTTATTATTAACCCAAACTATTTTCAGCCACTATATCCATATGGATGTTTTTTATGCCACGCCCAAGCACTGCTGATAATTTCTTCCACATTGCTGTGCTGAGGCTCCCAGCCAAGCTCCTGACGTATTTTAGCAGACGAAGCAATCAATACTGCTGGATCTCCAGCTCTGCGTGCTTCTTCGACAACAGAAAAATCTATTCCTGTAACTGCTTTAGCTGTATCAATCATCTGTTTAACACTAAAACCTTTTTCACTGCCTAAATTATAAACTTTGCTGGAACCTCCTTGCAGTAAATGACGCAGTGCCAATACATGAGCCTGTGCTAAATCGCAAACATGAACATAATCCCGTACACAAGTACCATCCTCTGTAGAATAGTCTGTCCCAAAAACAGAAATGCTTTTACGCACTCCCTGTGCTGTTTTTAAAATTAAAGGCAGGAGATGGCTTTCCGGACTATGATCTTCGCCAATGTCACTGGTTAAAGATGCACCAGCAGCATTAAAGTATCTTAATGCTACATAACTCATATCATACGCACGTGCATAATCTGCCAACATTCCTTCAATAGCAAGCTTAGTTCGTCCGTAAACATTTGTTGGTACAAGCTGACTGTCCTCTGTAATAGGCACCTGCTGAGGTTCTCCATAAACAGCAGCAGTAGAAGAAAACACTATATGATCAACACCAGCACCTCTCATAGCCTCTAAAAGATGCAAACTGCCCTCTACATTATTAAAATAATATTTTGCAGGATCAGTCATAGATTCTCCCACAAGACTGTAAGCAGCAAAATGAATAACCGCTGCTATATCAAACTGCTCCATAATATGCTTAGCAAAACGTACATCATGAATGTCACCCTCTACAAGCTGAACATCATCAGGTACTGCTAATTCATGTCCAGTAGAAAAATTATCATAAACAATCGGTGTAAAGCCACTGTTTTTTAATGCTTCTACTGTATGAGAGCCAATATAACCTGCTCCTCCGGTAACAAGAATATTCATTACAAACCTCACTTACTAGTTTCAGATACTATTTTTTGCAAATAGGCAAGGAATTTTTCGCGCAGCTCCGGCCGTGCCAAAGCCATTTCTACAGTTGCCTCCAAAAATCCCTGCTTATCACCAACATCATAACGTCTGCCTTCAAAATTATAAGCATATATAGTCTGCTCACCAGCTAAAACTTTTAAAGCATCTGTAAGCTGTATTTCATTACCGCGTCCAGGCGCAGTTTTCTCTAAAATAGGAAAAATCTCCGGATTAATAATATATCGCCCTAAAACAGCCAAACGAGAAGGAGCTTCTTCTACAGAAGGTTTTTCTACCATATCGTTTACTTTAAAAGTACGCTCATCTGCTGTCGATTCACTAGCAACAATTCCATAAGCAGAAACTTTCTCCAATGGAACTTCCTGCACGCCTAAAATACTGGCACCAGTTTTATCGTATATATTAATCAACTGCTTCAATGCAGGAACTTTGTTACTGACTACATCATCACCTAACAAAACTGCAAACGGTTCATCACCAATAAAATGTTTAGCACACAAAATAGCATGTCCTAAACCGCGAGGCTCTTTTTGTCGAATATAATGTATACGAATCCCGGATATTTCACGTACTAATTCTAGTTCTTCAGTCTTGCCGCTGTTTTCTAAGCTGAGCTCCAATTCAATATTACGATCAAAATGATCTTCAATAGCCCTTTTGCTGCGGCCGGTAATAATTAATATATCCTCAATTCCAGCAGCCAAAGCTTCCTCAACTATATATTGAATTGTTGGCTTATCAACAATAGGCAGCATCTCTTTAGGAGTAGCTTTAGTAGCTGGAAGAAAGCGAGTACCAAGACCAGCAGCCGGAATAACAGCTTTACGTACAGGTTTAAACATTTTCATAATCTCCTTTATAAGTAAACTTAATCGTAAACAGATTTTATTTTAAACTAAGCATCTTCTCCGCCGATAACAGCTAAAAGTTCAGCAGTTTTTTCTTTCAGTAAATCCTTATCACCTTTAGTTTCTACATTAAGACGCATTACTGGTTCTGTATTAGACACACGTACATTAAAACGCCAATTTTCATAGGCAACACTTAAGCCATCCACCAAATCCTGTTCCCCATCAGCATATTTTCTGCTAAGTACAGCCAAGACAGTTTCAGAATCAGTAACCTTGCGATTTATTTCACCGCTGCATGGATACATAGCTACACGTTCTCCAACAAGCTCCGATAGTTTTTTACCAGTACTGCACATCAGTTCTGCCACCAAAAGCCAAGGAATCATGCCGCTGTCACAGCAGGAAAAATCACGAAAATAATGATGTGCACTCATTTCACCACCGTAAAGAACACCATTGTTACGCATACATTCTTTCATAAATGCATGTCCGCTCTTACAGCGTACAGGTTTACCTCCGTCACGCTGCAAAATAGCTTCTGTATTCCATGTAAGACGTGGGTCAAACATAATTTTTGCACCTGGTTCCTTTTGCAGAAAAACTTCTGCCAATAAACCAACAATATAATATCCTTCAATAAAATCAGCCTTTTCATCAAATAAGAAACAACGGTCAAAATCTCCGTCCCAAGCAATACCAAGATCTGCACCAGTATCACGCACAACCTTTGCTGTCTGTTCACGATTCGGCAGCAACAAAGGATTGGGGACACCGTTAGGAAAAGTTCCGTCTGGTATTTCATTCAACATTATCAACTCAAAAGGAAGATGTTTAGCAAGTTCCTGCAAAACAATTCCTGCACCGCCATTGCCAGGATTAGCAACTATTTTCAGCGGTTTCAGCACGCTGAGATCAACATAAGTAAGCAAATGCTCAATGTAAGCCGGCATAATGTCGACAAATTCCAAGGCTCCCATAGTTTTCCCAGGTACCAACTGATGAACAAAATCATCAGCCGCTGCAACCATTTTGCCAAGCTCCTTAAGCCCTGTATCGCCGGAAATAGGACGTGCATCACGACGAACCAACTTCATTCCATTATATTCTTTAGGATTATGGCTGGCTGTAACCATAATGCCTCCATCGGCCTGCAAATGTGCAGTAGCGAAATAAATCATTTCTGTACCACATTCACCTATATCTATAACTTTAGTACCACCATGACGCAAGCCTTCAGTTAAAGCAGCAACCAGTGCACGTCCGCTAAGACGAATATCATGT
This sequence comes from uncultured Phascolarctobacterium sp., assembly GCA_964595445.1. Classification (GTDB taxonomy): domain Bacteria; phylum Bacillota; class Negativicutes; order Acidaminococcales; family Acidaminococcaceae; genus Phascolarctobacterium_A. The sequence continues at coordinate 12,055 of CAZQQK010000029.1, read as the reverse complement.
CCAACTACTACAGTTTCCGCAGCAAACATCGCAGAAAAGATTCGTCCCATTCGATAAGCCAACTCCTCATTTACCTCTTGAGGATAGACTCCACGCACATCGTATGCCTTAAACGCTTTATCAGTTACCTTCATTTTCCTTTTCTCCTTTATACGAAAACGCTTATCATAATTTTCTTATTTAATAAATTACTATGTATTATTCTTCATTAACAGAAAAAATCCTGCCTAATTAACGGCAGGACTATATTCTCAAGAAAATGAGTAACTAAAGCTTAGAGCCGCTTTCACGTATCACTATTTCTGCTGCCTCTCCCAAATACCAACGAATAACAGAAAAAAACGGCAAAGACCTGCCCTGATAATCAGGGACAAGACAGCTCTGAGCAATTACAGTAAGAATTTCATCCAAAGGCATTCCTTTTGCCAGTTCTTCTGTAATTTCATCCTCTAATTTATGAATAACCGCAAGTCTCATCCGCATAAGTCTCGGAGCATTCAAGTTCAGTTCTTTGATTGTACTTCTCGCTTTACGCTGCAAATGTCTAGGGCAACTTTTTTCATCAACATACATTCGTCCATTATGTTCAGCATATCTAAATAATCGTACCTTACCAGGAACTTTCAGCGGATTAAGAATCATCTCACTAATCTCTTTACCCGCCTTTGGAACATCACAGCTGCGGTCTCGTTTTTGCGATGAGTAGCGCCATTGAGCATCTGGAACATACGGCTGACTTCCTCCATGACATACCCCTAATAAATTACGCCAATCTAAATGGTAATTATGCCCATGCTCCTGCGTAGCATTTTTCGGATAAAAATGTTCCACCCGAAAATCATCTACTTCATTTTCAGTTTCTGCCAACTTAATACTAATTTCACAATAAGCACATAAGCCGTGCTGATCCTGTAAAATAGCTTTTTTCACTTGTTTATATCCATATCGACTGCGACGACGAAAATGCTCCCAGGTTTCTTCAGGATTATGCAGGCGATACAGCCTTAACTGCTCCGGTTCTTCTTTGCTTTTATATACCCGTTTCATCAACGTTTCCTCCGAAACTGCCGCATACGTATGTCCATATCAGCACGCACAAGTGCAGGTTCACGTCCTTTTGCCCAACTATCTAAACTTTTACGCAGCAGTTGTGCTTCCTCACTGTCCCACTTATCCTCACTTACAAGTTCCAAATAACGTTTCAAATCTTTAACAACCGGCAATGACTGCGGTCGCGGATTAACATGCTGTATATCCTGTAAAAGCTGATAACTGTTAGCACCTAAAGAGAAATCTACATACTGCACACCTTCAAACTGCTTACCCCATGCAAGCACCCGAATACTAGCAGCAGGCACACTGCTCAAGACCTGAGGACTGTGCGTAGTTACAATAAACTGTACTTTCGGAAAGGCTTTTTGTAAGTCCAAAAGAACTGTCTGCTGCCAAAAAGGATGCAAATGCATATCAACTTCATCTATTAAAACTATACCAGGAGTACCAATAACAGCATCTTCTCCCAACTGTGGATTCAAGCGTACCATACGATAAGCAAGATCTGCCACCATACTTATAACACTGCGGAATCCGTCACTCAAATCATCAACAATCATTTCTCCTGTATCAGGATGACTGACAACAAAGCAATTAAGGTTATGATTATAATACAAATTGCCTAGACCTGTACTTGCCATACAAATATCTACAGCTTTGAGAATTGCTTTTTTTATCATAAGATTACGCTGCTGGGAATCACTTTGCTGCATTTCCTGCTGTGCAGATTCAGTAACATTTTTAAACCATTTTCCAAAACTATTATAAGAAGATGAAGGCTCCAGACATTCTTCATAACCAACAGAACGACTTTCCAATGGTGTATCATGATTTTTGAACAACTGACTATTTTTCCAGATACGCTGCGTACCATAATAAGCAAGTACAGGCAACAAAACATTTTCACCAGCAGATATAGCTTTCTGCAAGTTTCTTCCATAATCTTTTATAACCTCATCATCATCCTGCAAAATATCACCATCTAGCAAACTGCGGATACAGTTAACAGTTTTGCCGTCTATTTCTGCTTCCAACTCTATCTGAGATGGATAATGTGATTCCATTCCTATTATATGTATATTGTCATTCTGATATATAGGAACACGACGCACATCTTTAGGACATATCCGTCTGCCTAAAATATTAAAAGTGCACAGATATGATTCCATAGCTATGGCTACAGCATCAAAAATAGCAGTCTTTCCTTTGCCATTTTCACCAACAATTACAGTAAGTTCAGAATCAAAATCAATATCCAAGCTATCATAACAACGGAAATTTTTCAGTTTTAATCTGTTAATACGCATATTTCACCCTCCGTTTCTGAAATACGGCTTCTGTATCTATATTTACATTATACCATTATTGTCACTATCAACTAAATTTTTTTGTGTCATAAATTAGGCAAAAATAAATAAAAGGTGTATAATGAAAAAATATCAAAACGAAGGAAGATGTCTATGAATATTTTTTTACTGCTAAGCATTGCTATGCTTATAATTATTGTTATGCTGCGTAAGCATATTTCCATAGGTCCCTGCATGTTGACAAGCGGTTTTTTCATTTGGTTTATGAAAGCCTCTGAACTGCATTATCTCTCTCAGGCGTTCACAGAAACACTCAGCTTGCCGCGTACCTACGATATCCTTTTTGCCCTTTATTTTGTTATGTGCTTAGAAATAGAACTGCGTACCAGTGGTGCTCTCGCTGGAATGGTACAGGAGTTGCAGCGAATTTTTTCCAGTACCAAAGTAACACTTGCAGTAATGCCTGCTTTCCTTGGGTTACTCCCATCACTTGGAGGAGCACGTTTCTCTGCCCCCATAGTCGAAGAAGCGAGCAAAACTTTATCTATTTCCGCTGAACATAAGGCAGCCATTAACTTTTGGTTTCGACATATTTTTGAATTTTCCAGCCCCATTATTCCAGGTATGATTATGGCTTGCAACATTGTCGATGTCGCTTACAGTGATTTTATTAAGCATCTTTGCTGGCTTACGGTACTTGCCTTCGCAACAGGCTGGTTTATTCTTATTCGTCCGATAAAAACTTCTGCTATACAATCTGCAAAAGAAAATACAACAGAACAAAACCACAATTTACAGGATTTATGGCTTGCACTCTCTCCAGTAGTTATTACATTTATTCTCGTTGTATTCTTTAATTTTAACGCATCAGTCGGTATGGGTGCAGTCACTGCTGGTTTGTTCTTGGCTTTGCGGCTGACAAACCGTTATGTAAGTTTAAAAGAAGTAGTTCTTGGTGCTTTGGATTATAAAATGTTTTTTAATGTGCTCTGCATCTTATATTTTATCCAAATTCTTACCGTAACCAATGTGCTTAACGAAATAGTTACTGCTTTTCAAAGTTCACCTCTGCCTGTTCCAGTAATCATAGCCTGTGTAACCTTTATTATAGGCGTGCTTACAGGTATGTCACAGGGTCATGTAGCTATTGTAATGCCCATAGTAGCAGCCATGCAAACTGGAAGTTTAAATCTCGCTGGTGTAGCAATGGCTTTTGGTGTAGCAGGACAAATGCTTACACCTACACATATGTGCTTAGTAATCACAGTAGATTATTTTAAAGCCAACTTCTTTAAAACACTTAAACCTGTTCTGCTTGCTGAAATAATTATCCTTACTATTTTCAGCATATATACATATTTCACTTGGTAAAGCAGTTTCTAGCTAAAATAAAAAAAACGCTCAGACAGTAAATATCTATCATCATTTGATATTCCCGCCTGAGTGTTTTTTATTTTAATTTTAAAGATATTTAATATAGGAACTTTGGCATATTACTCTAATCTAAATTTATAAGCTGCACCATTTTTATCATATCTGCAAACTCTTAAATAATATTTGCCGGGCTGGAGATACATTCTGCTTTCTGCTCTGTTATTGCGAACGTTTATCCTATTGATAACACGCTCATCAAAATCAAGTATTTCAAAACTGCATGAGCCTTTTAAAATATTAGCGATAAAATATATCTCCTTACCATTATACAAATCAAAAGTATAATACTGATTTTTATCTGCATAATTTCTATCGTACTGCATATAATTAATTACAGGTAATCCCATAGTTATATTGTGAGCATAATCTATACGATAAATTTCAGCAGGAGCATTTGCCTGAATAACTTCTGTATCCGCTTTTACCTTATATTCACAATAGCCATCTTTTTTTAAGCTGTAAAAATCTGATTTTAACTCATAAATTCCCGGGCCTATAATTACAGACTCATCATCAACACCACTGCCTAAAGGAGCTATTCGTTTACCTATTTGATTTTGATCCATATCATACAGCTTATGATGTATGTTGCCTATACCATGAGTAATCGCATGTATGTTCAAAATTACCGGCTGATATACTGCTATTCGTCTAACAGCAAAGACCTCATTATTTTTATTATACTGTTTACTTGCAAAACCGCTGTAATACTGACCATTCGGAATCATTTCTTCATATAAAACATGATTATATCTGTTATCATAGCCATAATGCGGTCTGCCGCCGCCATATCGATAAGGGGCAGCTACAGCAACCGAACTTACTGTTAAAGCCGCTAATATTGACAAAGCGATAAGTTTATTTTTCATATTTACACCTCCTAATTTAAGTACAAATATCTGCTCTCGGCAAAATATTTCAACAACTGTAAGTTTATTTATATCTCTCAACATTTTTCAGATAATAAAGCATAAACTCTTTATCAAGCGACTCTGCACTTACCTTCCACAACCATTTATTTTGCAAAACAGTTTCCCTATATACATCATATAAGCTTAAAGTATCTGCTGTTTTTTCCGCAGATATATTTTCTGCCTCCAGCAAGAGTTCCGTACATTTTTCTTTATGCCCCAAAATCAATTCTGCCATCGCTTCTGCATTCAAAGATTTAGCACTCTTATCATTATCCTTATGCCACTGTTCACATAAATCTAAAACTTTTTCAGCAGCAAGTTTAGCTTTTTCCTGATAATCCGTATATTCAGACGTATAACGCATATCACCAGCAGCACATATAAGAGCATAATCCAAATTAATATCAATGCCACAAGGATATATTTTCAGATTTTCTCCTAAAATCCGCTCAGCTCGTTGAAAATAACTCTTTGCATAACTGCTGCCACCTTTACCACGATAAATTTGTGAAGCTAAAATTGCAAAGTCACAATTATCAGGTTCCAACAGTAAAGCTTCATTAATAAACTTTACAGCATCAGCAAAGTTAACAGATTTTTCCGAAGCATTTTCACTAAGTTTAGCTGCTTGAAAATACTTATTGGCTTTTTTAAAAGCAGCAACAGCTTCAGTTCTGCAAGGATTTACAGCAACAAAAGTAATATTACGTACTTCTTTTTGTTTATAACTTTCAGTATTTACAACTTTTACGCTATTCACTTCATTGCCAACAACACTATGCCCAGAATTGTTAATAATACTGTCATCAGCTTCTTTTTCGCTAGTTTTTTTGCCAAGTGTTTCCAACAACTCTATTTTTTCATCATTATCAGCTGCTTGAACAATAGTTGCTTTGTCTGTAACATTGTTGGGTTCAGCTATAATAACTGTTTCATTAGCCAATACAGTAACTGGTAAACAAAAAACTAATGCCGTAAATAAGCCCAAAATTTTCATAACAGACCTCCAAAAAATGGGAATACTCTTTAAATATAAAGAATACTCCCATTTCTAAAACATAGATACTTATTTAACAAATACTACAGCACAGTTACCAAAAATATTTGCATTAGCATTTGCCATTAAAATACGGTCGCCATCTTCTACAGAAACAACAGCGTTTACTGGATTAACGGAGTTAACACCGCCTTTTACTGCTGTTGCTTTAATTACCAGCGGATTGGAACCAGCTCGAGTGTTTCCGCCTGCAGCGGCTTCCAGATTATTGGAATATTCCACCATACCTTTGGAAATAGCCATATTTTTATCAATATGCTGCATACCATAAATAGCTCTGCCGTTTACATCATAAATTACTGGTGAGAAAGTAGGCTCCATACCCAAACCACTAGCATCAATAACAATACCGGTATAAGTTACTGTTTTCACCTCTTGTTTAGCAGGAGGAGCAGGTAATACTACTCCAACTGCAACAGAAGAAGCAGGAGTACTAGGAGGAGCAGCTTTAGTTCCCGGAACAGGAGCTGGTGCAGAAACAGGCTTACTTTCAGCTACGGGAGCGGGTTCAGGTATAACGTTCTTAGTTGCTTCCGGAAGAACAGCTGCAGCCAAACTTTGAGTAGCACCAAAGAGAGGAATACTCATTTCCACAAAGTAACTCCCATCAGGGTTGCTGCCCTCTTTAACAACACGTGCCCCCTTTATTAAACCATGAACTTGGCTTTTAATAATATCACTTTCTACAGCCATATCTTTAACCAATGTTTCAGAGTCTATCTGCACACCTTCTACTACTTCAAGTAAATTTCTCTGTGCATCAACAATTGCTGCTCTTCTTGCTAAAGCATTACCTCTAGGGCCTGCATTAACAGGAGGTAAGCCAATACCCATTGCAGTAACATCAGCTGCTGCACCTTTTTCCCAATTAACAGCTGCCTGCTGAACATCAACCTTAACTTCTACAGAGGTTGTACTTGCAGCAGGTGCAGCGAAAGCAGATACTGCATAAGTACTGCCAACAGCAAAAGATAAGCTTAACACTGCTGCTAAAATTTTTGCACTAATCACTTTTTTCATGAATTTCATCCTTTCTGATTTACAAAATTTTATTATCGGCGCGGACCAGGTCTGCCCGGTCCCGGAGGTGGATTGGGTTTACCAGGCTTTCTTCCTGGTTTCGGTGCTGGTTTGTCAAATCTTTTACCTGGTTTTGGTGCAGGTTTGCTATAATGTGGAGCTGGTTTATTAAATCCTCCAGGTCTTGGCGGCGGCGGTGGATTACGTCTTGGTCCAGGCGGTGGAGCAGGTTTACGATATTTAGGCGGTGGCGGTGGATTATGCCTCGGCGGTGGCGGCGGCGGAACAGGTCTTCTATATCCCGGTCTTGGTGGAGGTGGTGGCGGAACACGCCTTGGCGGCGGCGGTGGTGGGGGTGCTACTTTTGGCGGTGGTGGTTCACGATCCAAAACACGATCTCTTAAATTAGTCCAAAAGCTATAGTGTGTACTGTCGGTTAAAGAAACTGTACTATTAGAAAGCAAAGTATCGGATGCTTCTGCAGCAGGAGCAGGAGTATAAGCAAAGTTATACATAACTGCCAATACTGCCAGTACTAAGGTTTTTTTCATACTTCACATCTCCTTTTCATAGTTTATTGATAAAAGGTCTAGCCTTTCATTGCTTTACTCATTTCCTTCAAAGCTTTATTTAACTTTTTATAAAACTCTTTTACGATATTAGTATAAGAATCTATCTCTTTATCATTACTTTCGCTGCCATCGTACTGTACTATGACTTCTCCTGTTGCAGCATCCATTAAACAAATTGAAACTGCTGCATCAGCATTGAAATCATAATGACCAGGATTATCATTTACTACCGTAGTATATCTCGTTGTTTTCATTGTATGTTCTTTGTTTTTTTCGTCATACCATTTGCTTGAATTTGACCAAACTGCTAAAGAATCTGTCGTTGCTGATGGATCTACCCAGTAACTGTTTAGAGCGTATTTATTTATATAAACATTAACCACAAAATCATCAGGTTTATTTGAATTACCGTCATAATTTACGTTAATATTCTTTAAACGCTTCGCTTCTTTTTTTAGGGTAAAATAAAGAGCCTTAACTACAAACTCATCATCAGCAATATCATCTGGCATAGATATATGACCAAAGCCAAGCTGTATCTCATTACCTGCTGCTTTTGCTGTAAAAGTATTTCCTACGCAGGCAAAAAACAAAGCCATACTTACAGTGAAACACATCAGTTTATTAGTTATCTGCATTTTTACCACTTCTCTTTATCTTTATTAGCATTTTTTAATTCTTTGGCAAATTCTTTAAACAATTCCTTGTATAAATTTTCCTTACTCAAATCATAATTCTGCATATTATTCTGTACCAGCATTACTTTCTTGCCCTCATGATCATAAAGAGTATAGTCAAGATTCAGCAAATTCAAAAAAACTGGTTTAGCTGGAATTATATGCACTGTTTCATAAGAAGAATCGTCATAACGTCTGGAACCATTTGGTCCTCCGCTTTCTTCTGTATAATCCTCCATAGTTACATAAGTACTAGTTTCTGGTGACATATCAATCTGCGTGCGATCCTCACGAATACGACAAACCAAATACCCATCAGCAGCAGTCGCTTCCTGCACAGCTTGAGCACGAGCTTCTTCTGTAGGAAAATCTTTCAGCAGCGATTTCAGCCTGTCATTAGATTGCATAAGTATACGTGCTTGACTGTTTGGCTGATAGAGCATCGTAAAGTGCATATTTTTTATACGACCGGAAAGTGTTTGTACCAAAGCATTATAAGCATCAGTATAAGAAGGGATACCTTCAAGCGGAAAAACTACTATTTTCTTCATGCTGCTGATACCAGCATTTTTGTCATACCATACATGACTATGCGCAAAAGCATTAGTACTTATCAACAGCAATAATAATGTACATAATATTGTTCTCATCAATAACGCCCTCTTTATTAAGCAGCATTCAAAATTTTCTCTGCAAGCTGATGAGCAGCTTCAGCTAACGCATTATGGATGCAAGCCTCTATACCGCCATCTTTACCAACACCTAATTTATCAAGACCGGAAGCAACACCTACTTTATTATTGCCTGATTTTCCCTCGCCAGTTACAGTCAACAGATGCTTTCCAGTTGCTGTTTCTACAATCATTGCACTCAAACTGGCAGTTACTGTTTTTGATCTTCCATCAATAGCACTTCCTGCCATATTATTTAAGCCTGCAACACTTTCTACCGCAGATAACTGTCTGACATACCCATAAACAATATATTCAGAATTAATCATCTTTAATACAGGAGTCTGTCCATCGCCCAGTTCCAATTCAGCAGCAACTTCATCTATACGCCTTTTGGTTATCTCAGGAGATAAATCATACACATCAACCTTGCCGCTGTTAATAAATTCATCTGCAAGATAATCGTTCACAATGTTTATATTAGCCATCTGTTCTTGCGTCAAATTAGATTCCTCTACTTTATTAGCAAACCCAACTATGCTGATTGTTGGCAAAGGAGCTGCCCAAACATTATCTGCACCCAATACAGTAAGCACAACTGTCAGGCAAACAAGCAAAAACTTTTTAAGATTCTGCATTATCAGCCACTCCTTTCAAACCAGTTTTCAAAATAGCCTTTACTACTTTCTGCGCCTGTTTTTCCAAAACATCATGCAGCATTTTTTCAACAGTCATCTCCTTGCCAATATTTACAAAAGGCAGGCTGACCTTATTGCAGGATTTATCAACAAAACTTGTGCCTTCAAAAACCTTGCAGTTTTTTGGATTTACAAGATAAAAATCCATATCTACAGCAATTCTTTTACTGGAATCAGAAGCTGCAAAAAAGGCTACTGAACCATTAGATTCTGATATCTCAACAGATTTTAAATTGCAGAAAAGAAGATAATCTGCATTTTGTTTACGCCCAAACTCTCTAACACGTTCTTTCAAACTTTCATCAACATAATAAACAGAACTCTCATTGGGTTGTTTATTTTTGTGCAAACGATGATATTTAATCAATTCCGGATTTGCCTTTTCCGGCTCAAATTCTTTGCCGTTAACAATAGCGTTCATATGTAAATTGTCCAGAAACGGATCCACCTGTAAGGTACTGCCATCAGCTAAAACAGGGTTTATCTTTAATTTACGTTCAACTCTGAGTTTCTTACTGTTTTGAAGCTGCTCCTCAAGCAACTCTTCAAAAGTATCAAAAGATTCCTGTTTTAAAGAATTCTCCCCAAAGCTTTTTACTTCGCAGATAACAATTGCAGGAAGATTTTTATTAGCCTTAAAAGCACCAAAAGCTGCTTCTGCGCTGCCTGAAACAACAAAAACTGTAAAAGCGGTGAAAACGGTAAGTAATAATTTTATAAGATTCATTAAATTCAACCCTTCCTCAATTAATATTTTCGTTTGGCTTTACCATCCATTTTTGCCAAAATGCCGTTGCTGCCATTTACCGCATCATCAACAGCCTTTGCCAAAGCATTATGTACCTGCACCTGACTGACAGCATCTTTGCCAATAAATACTACCGTCCCTCTGGGCGGATGATATCCATGTCTGCGGCGGAAATCAAACTCCATACCAGTGCTTGAAGAAGTTCCTTTGCCTCTGGCAGCCAGTACTATTCTTCCCGTCTGCAAATCAATAAAGCGAACCATAATATTAGCAGTAACCTTAAACTTTCTGCCGTCAATACCGCCAACAGCAAGCGTACTTCTTTCTGCACTCAGTCCCGCAATACTGCCATATACCAAGTACTCTACTCCAGATATTTTTCCTATCTGTACAGCAGTAGACGGATCAACCAAACCAGTTAAATTCAAAAGATGTTCATCTAAAATAGCTTTCAGCTGTTCACGTTCTATAACATTGAACCTACCGCTGTCTAATAGGTTTTCCACCATATAATCACTGACCATGCTGGCATCTTCAAAAGAAATGCTATTGGATACTGCTGCTTTATTATCAAATTGGATTAAGCCAACATTGGGATAATCATGCAGTCCGGCAAAACAAGTAGAAGACATTAATAGAACTGATGACAACACCATTCCCTTAAACAACTTACCTAAATTCACATTTAACACGCTCCTTAAATTAAACAATAAGAAATTGTCAAAATTTTGTCATTTTACTTTTTAACAAAAGTTTTTAGTAAAAATTTTTAAGATACGCTTAACTCCAAGCTGCTGTTGCTAACCTTTTCCACAAAAATCCCCAGTTTGCTTCTGCCCTTCAAAGTCTGTAAAATGTAATGCGGTTTTTGTGTTGTATCCAGCTCCAAAATAGCTTTATTCCCATTATGTTCACGAATAAATACATTCTGCACACCAGAAATAGTTCTCAATTCCTCAGCCAACTGCTGAACCTTACTGTAATCATATGCAGATACTTTAATCTGCATACCTCCGCTCACGCTTGCAGAAAGCTTTTTAAATTTTTCCTGTAACTTTTCAGCTGCTTTGTTGGCAGCATCCTGTAAAGCTTTATCAGAAGCTCTTTGAGCAGAACCTTCTATTCCCTGTCCATCAACACTAAAAGTTCCTACAATATCACCAGTATCAAATTTAATAATCTTCACATTAATAGAAGCACGACCGCTGTTTAATAAAGTATTCACATAATAATCATTTCTTCCAGGAACCTGTATATTCTGTGCATCTGTTTTAGATTTTCCCAAAACTAAATAATCTATACCATAACTGCTGACATCTCCTACTAAACCGCGTTCGCCGTTATACATACTGTTTAACAACTGTGAATCTTGTAATTTAGAAACCAAATTTGCATCAACTATATGAGAAAATCCTAATTCTAAAAGCTTTTCATTCATTGCTGTTTCAGATATTTCATCATTGACAGCTTCCCCATAATTTTTATTTTTCAAAACGACTACAGCAATTCGTGGGTCGTTTAGCATCATTATCATACTCAGACGATCCATCAGCTGAGAATTCGGATTAGTATCCACATCAACCTGTGCCGTTACCCGATAACTTCCTGCATCGCTTCCTTCGCGCAACACTTTTATATCTCTGACAAATCCCTGTGATTTAGAATAAATATCATCCATAGCTACAACAGATTTGCTTACCAAAGTCTGTGAATCAATAAAGGTACCTACAACCTTTTCCACTGCATTACGCATTGCATCACGAACCGCACTGTCTCTATCCAGCCCTACACCATCAACAGTAGTAACCTGAGCTGAAACTGTATTAGCAAATAAAGCCAACCCAAGAAAAAGAGAAAATGTTTTCTTCATTATCATTCACCTCTTAAATACATCTTTAAAATAC
>CAZQQK010000028.1:0-18398 GCA_964595445.1 uncultured Phascolarctobacterium sp. | reverse complement strand
CAATGTACCTTCTTCTTTTAGTGAGGGAGATATTACAGTAGCTATGGCTGCTGGAGGTATGCCTGCTTTTGCTAAATTATTAAAAACAGAAATTAAGCAGCTGATAACACCTGAAATAGCAGAGTTCAACAGTTTTTTGTTAGAGCAAAGAGATTTGATTAAGGCTACAGTTTCTACGCCTCAACAACGCACGATATTTTGGCGCAGAGTAATAAATCAAGAACTATTAAATTTAATTAGGGCAGGAAAGATTGCTCAAGCAAAGGAGAAGGTATTAGATGCAGTTAATAGTTTTAGGACTGAATCATAAAACGGCACCTGTTGAGGTACGTGAACGGTTTAATTTTTCTAATGATAGGGTAGCAAGTATTTTAAGACGTTTGCGTAATTATGATAATATTCCTGAAGCCATGTTGCTTTCTACTTGTAATAGAACTGAATTATATATGGTTATGGAAAATCCACATGAAGCTATTAGCTTTCTAAAATCTTTACTGAAACATTTATCGGGGAAAGATTATAATGCTGAGTATTTTTATAATCTTTCAGGTAATTATTGTGTCAAACATTTATTTCGTGTTGCTTCCAGTTTGGATTCTTTGATTGTCGGCGAAGGACAGATTTTGAGTCAGATAAAAAATGCTTATCAGATTGCCCGTAATAATGGTATGACTGGGACAATTTTAAATACTATTATGAACAAAGCTATTGCTGTAGGTAAGCGTGTACGTACAGAAACTAGAATTGCTTATAGCAGCGTTTCTGTTTCTAGTGCGGCGGTAGATTTGGCTATTAAAATTTTAGGAGATTTGAGTAAGGCACAGATTCTTGTTGTTGGTGCTGGTCATATGAGTGAGCTGACTGCTCGTCATCTGCTGGATAAGGGTGCACAAACGATTTGTGTTAGTAATCGTCATTATGCAAGGGCACAGGAGCTGGCAGATAAATTTCAGGGAATGGCTATTCCCTATCGTGCTATGTTTGAACATGCTGCTGACGCTGATATTATTATTACATCTACTGGTGCGCCGCATTATGTGCTGACGGCAGAAAACCTTGGACCTTTATTGCCTCAGCGCCAAGGAAGACCGCTTATTTTAATTGATATAGCAGTTCCCCGTGATGTAGATCCAGAATTAGCTAATGTAGCAGGAGTAACTATTTATAATATAGATGATTTGGAAGGTGTAGTTGATACTAACAGAGATTTTCGTGATAAGGAAGCCAAAGTGGCTGAACAGATTATTGAAGAAGAAATGGCTGCTTTAAAGGAAAGACTGCGTTATTATACTATGCGTCCTGTTATGGTGCAGCTGCATGATAAAATGAATTTTCTGAGACAGAAAGTTTTAAAAAAAGCATTCATAAAAATGCCCAATTTGAGTGAACAGGAAAAGCATACTATTGACCTTATGACGCAGCGATTGGAGCATAAGTTTCTGCGTGAACCTATGAAGGCAATGAATGCTGTTGCTGGAACATCTGAAGAAGAACGGTACAAGAAAATGATTTGTGACTTATTTGTATTGAACGGAACAGGAGCGGAGTTTGGTGATGAAAGCAAAATTGACGATTGGAACTAGGCAGAGTATGTTGGCTCTTTGGCAAAGTAATCATATAGCAGCAATGCTGCGTGAAAAATATCCTGAATGTGAGGTTGTTCTGAAGAAAATAGTTACCAAGGGAGATAGAATTTTAGATGTTCCTTTAGCAAAGATTGGCGGTAAAGGACTTTTTACTAAGGAGATAGAGGCGGAACTGCTTGATGGTTCTATAGATTTTGCTGTTCATAGCTTAAAAGATATGCCAACAGTTCTTCCAGATGGATTATGCCTGACTGCTATTACAAAACGTGCTAATGTAGGTGATGCTTTTGTAAGCAATAAGTATACTAATTTTGCAGAGCTGCCTTTAGGTGCTGTAGTTGGTACAAGCAGTCTGCGTCGAAAAGCACAGCTTTTAGCAGCAAGACCTGATTTAACGATTGCTGATTTACGGGGAAATGTTGATACACGTTTGCGTAAACTTGATGAGGGACTTTACGATGCTGTTATTTTGGCAGCAGCAGGATTAGAGCGTTTAGGTCATGCAAATCGTATTACTGCTCTTCTTCCTACAAGTGTCTGTCTGCCGGCTGTTGGTCAGGGGGCACTTGCGATAGAGGCACGTACAGCAGATGCTGAGGTTTGCAGTATGTTGGAATTTTTGAATGATGCTGCAACTAAACAGGCTACGGATGCAGAGCGTGCCTTTTTAGGATTGATTGAAGGCGGCTGCCAGGTTCCTATTGGTGTACATGCGAAAGTTATAGAAGATAAAATTTACATAGAAGCAGTTATTTCTTCTATAGATGGAAAAACTGTTTTGCGTAATAAAATTGAGGGAGAAGCATTAAATGCTGTGGTTCTTGGTGAGCAGTTAGGCAGAGAAATGTTGGCTTCAGGTGGTAAGCAAATTTTAGCAGAAATTATTTAAGGAGAGAAGAACATGACAAAAGAGGGTAAGGTATATTTGATAGGTGCAGGCCCTGGAGATCCTGGACTTTTAGGCTTAAAGGCAAAGGAATGTCTGCAGAAAGCTGATGCTGTAGTTTATGATCGTTTGGCAGATCCTCGAATTCTTGCATTTGCGGGAAAGAATGCAGAAATGATTTATGTAGGTAAGGCCAGTGCTAATCATACTATGCGCCAACCTGATATTAATAAGTTATTAGTAAAGTTGGCTGCTGAAGGAAAGATTGTAGCTAGGCTGAAGGGCGGTGATCCTTTTGTCTTTGGGCGCGGCGGTGAAGAAGCTCTTGAGCTTAAAGAAGCTGGGTTGCCATTTGAGTTTGTTCCTGGTGTTACTTCTGCTATAGCGGTTGCTGAATATGCAGGTATTCCTGTTACTCATCGTCATGTAGCTACTTCTTTTGCCGTCGTTACAGGGCATGAAGATCCGACAAAGGGAGAATCTACTATAAACTGGAAAGGTCTCGCTACAGCTGTTGATACATTAGTTTTTCTTATGGGCGTAGAAAATATTGAAAAAATAAGCAGTCAGTTAATAGCTAATGGACGCAGTGCTGATTGTCCTGCCGCTGTTATACGTTGGGGAACTCATCCGGAGCAGCGTACTTTGATAACATCACTGGGAAGAGCTGCTGCTGATGTACAGGCTGCCGGAATGAAACCGCCTGCTATTTTTCTTGTAGGTGAGGTTGTACGTTTACGTGAGCATCTGCAATGGTTTGACAATAAACCTTTATTTGGAAAAACAATTGTTGTAACTCGTGCTCGTGAACAGGCAAGTTCTTTAACAAAGAAACTGGAAGATAGGGGAGCAAAAGTTATTGAGGTTCCTGCAATAAAAATTGTGCCTGCGAATGATTATGCACCGCTTGACACTGCTGTTTCTCATATATCTGATTATAAATGGCTTATATTTACAAGTACTAATGGTGTTGAATATTTCTTTAAACATTTATTGACAGCAGGGAAGGATACACGTGCATTAGCTGGCTTAAAAATAGCAGCCATAGGAAGTGCAACTGCTGAAGCGTTAAAGGCACGCGGGATTGCGGCTGATGTTGTTCCGTCTGCTTATAAGGCAGAAGAGCTTGCTGAGGCATTATCTAAAGATATTGAAAATGGAGATAAAATTCTCATTGCTCGTGCTGAAAAAGCTCGTGAAATACTGCCGGAAACATTGCGTAAACAAGGTGCTGTTGTGGATGTAGTTACTGCTTATAAAACAGTAGCTGACTGTGAAAATAAGGAAGAACTTATTAAAGCCTTAGAAAGCGGTGAAGTTAGCGTTATTACTTTTACCAGTTCCAGTACTGTAACTAATCTGCTTAATGTATTGGGTAACAAAAAAGAGCTTTTGCAAAAAGTTGCTTTGGCTGTTATTGGCCCTGTAACGGCTGCAACGTTACAAAAAAATAGTTTTAATCCAGTAGTTTGTGCTGATGAATATACTATTGATGGGTTGGTACAGGCTGTTGAAAAGTTCTGTAAGGAGTGATTAAAATGACAGGATATCCTATATACCGTCCGCGTCGAACACGTGCTAATGAAAATCTGCGTGCTATGATTCGCGAAACAGAAATTACTGAAAAGGATTTAATATATCCAATTTTTGTTGTTCCAGGAGAAAACATTAAACATGAGATAGAATCTCTGCCAGGCAATTATCACTGGTCTATTGATCGTGTGTTGGAATGTGCAGCTAAAGTTGTTTCTTTGGGAATTCCTGCGATAATTCTTTTTGGGATTCCTTCTTATAAGGATGAAGTAGGCAGCAGTGCTTGGGATATGAATGAACCAGTGCAAAAAGCATGTAAGTTGATAAAGAAAAAATATCCTGAATTAGTTATTATTACAGATGTTTGTATGTGTGAATATACAGAACATGGTCATTGCGGAGTGTTAGAAAATGGCTGTACTGTAAATAATGATGAAACTTTGCCGTTGCTTGCTAAGGTTGCTGTATCTCATTGCCAAGCAGGAGCAGATATGATTGCTCCATCAAATATGATGGATGGTTATGTAAAGGCTATTCGTGAAGCTCTAGATACTGCTGGCTTTATAAATATTCCTATTATGGCATATTCTGCTAAATTTGCTTCTGCTTATTATGGGCCTTTCCGTGCTGCGGCTGATTCAACACCAGCAGCCGGTGACCGTAAAGGATATCAGATGGATCCTGCTAATAGTGATGAAGCACTGCGCGAGGTTGCTCTTGATATTGAAGAGGGAGCAGATATTGTTATGGTTAAGCCGGCACTGGCTTTTTTAGACGTTGTACAGCGTGTACATGAAACTTTTAATTTGCCGCTGTGTGTTTATAATGTCAGTGGTGAATATGCTATGGTAAAAGCAGCTGCTGAAAAGGGTTGGATTGATGAACGGCGTATTGTTATGGAAACAATGCTTGGTTTTAAGCGTGCTGGTGCTAAAATGATTATAACCTATCATGCTCTTGATGTAGCAAAGTGGCTGAAGGAAAAATAAGGAGAAAACTATGGAACATACAAAATCTCAAGAGGCTTTTAGTGAAGCTAAGCAATATATACCGGGCGGAGTAAACAGTCCAGTTCGTTCTTTTCGCAGCGTAGGCGGTATCCCCCCTTTTATTGCTGGTGGCAAGGGAAGTAAAATTTATGATATTGACGGCAACGAATATATTGATTATGTACTTTCTTATGGGCCTTTACTAATGGGACATGTGCCTGATTGTGTTACAGAGGCTATTAAAGAGGCTGCTGAAAAAGGTACTTCTTATGGTGCACCTACATTAGCTGAAACAGAATTAGCAAAATTAGTTTGCCGTCTTGTTCCTTCAATGGATATGGTACGTATGGTTAACAGCGGTACTGAGGCTACTATGAGTGCATTGCGTTTAGCAAGAGCTTATACTGGACGTGAGTGTATTGTGAAGTTTATAGGCTGTTATCATGGACACCATGACAGCTTGCTTGTAAAAGCTGGCAGCGGAGCAACAACCTTTGGTGTTCCAGATAGTCCAGGTGTTCCTAAAGCTGTTGCCTCTACTACTATTACAGTTCCTTTTAATGATTTATCTGCTTTGGAAAAAGTTTTTGCAGAACGTGGTGAAGAAATTGCTTGTGTGATTATGGAGCCTACTCCTGGCAACATGGGCTTGGTATTGCCTGAAGAAGGATTTTTACCAGCTGTATGGGAGCTAACTAAGAAATATGGAGCACTACTTATTTGTGATGAAGTAATGAGTGGTTTTCGCAGTGCTCAGGGAGGAAGTCAATCTCTTTATGATATAGATCCTGATATTACGTGTTTAGGTAAAGTTATTGGCGGCGGTTTACCTGTTGCAGCTTATGGCGGTAAGCGGGAAATTATGCAAATGGTTTCTCCAGCGGGTCCCGTGTATCAGGCTGGAACATTAAGCGGAAATCCGTTGGCTATGGCTGCGGGAATTGCTGCTCTTACATATATGGAACAAAATGACATCTGCAATCGTGCTGAAAGTCTATGTGCTATTCTTGTAGGTGAGTTAAAAAAGAAAGCTGCTGCTGCTGGTGTTGCAGTGCAGATACATCGCTTGGGAAGTATGTTTACAGTTTTCTTTAATGATAAACCGGTAAAAGATTATGACAGTGCAGCGGCAAGTGATTTGGAAGCTTTTAAAGTTTATTTCCGTTCTATGCTGGCTCAAGGTATTTATTTACCGCCATCTCAGTTTGAAACTAATTTTGTTTCTGCTGCTCATACTCCGGAAGATTTACAAAAAACTATTGACGCTGCTGCTAAAGCATTTGCTGAAGTGGCAAAAATGAAAAAATAAATTATAAAGAGAAAGTAAAAAGTACGCTCATTTATGTTGAGCGTACTTTTTTTGTAGAAAATTGCAAGTAAATTTATGAAAGAATATGATATTTGCATTAACTTATTGACATTAAGTTCACTTTAAATGATATACTTGTTGTAAGTTATAAAAGGGTAAGAGAGGGTAATAACATGGGAGAAAATAGCTCTAAAAATATTTATTATCAAGATGATGCTAAAAGTTATATTAAAGGATACTGGCAGGAAAGAGCAGCAGGCTTTCAGCAACTGCGCAGACGGGAACTTGTTAGTGAGAAGTATCAGCTTTGGCAAAAAGAAATTTTCCGTCATTTGCCTATGAAAACAAAACTTAAAATATTAGATGTTGGCTGTGGTGCAGGCTTTTTCTCTATTCTGCTGGCGAAAGCAGGATATGAGGTAACAGGTATAGATATTACACCTGCAATGATAAGAGAGGCTAAGATATTAGCTTTGGAAGAAAAAAGTAATATCAGTTTTGCCGTTATGGATGCCGAAAAGCTTAGTTATGATAAAGAAAGCTTCGATGTTGTTATTGCACGTAATGTTACTTGGAACCTAACGAATCCAGTAGAGGCCTATAGAGAATGGCTGCGTGTATTAAAGCCAGGAGGATTATTATTAAATTATGATGCAGAATATGCACGTGACCATCATTGTCGAATGAGTTCACAAAATGCTCATTCTGGAGTTAGTGATGAGCTTTTAGAACGTTGTCATAATATTTATCATATGTTGGAAGTCAGCCTTTATGAACGTCCTGAATGGGATATGAGATTACTTAAGGATATAGGAGTACAAGCAGTTACAGTTGATAGGGAAATCAGTAGTAGAATTTATAATGCAGAGGATGATTTTTATATTTCTGCACCTATGTTTGGTATCTTTGCAAAGAAGTAAAAAAGAAATTTTCAAGAGCCTTAAACGTATTTTATATTTATACAGCAATTAATGTAAGAGTTATCCACATTTTTATATAAAAGTTATCCACAATGTGCATAACTTTTGGGGATTAGTGGATAAATAAATATTCATACAGTTTATAAATATAAATAGAAAAACAAAAACCGCTTACAATAATGTAAGCGGCATATTGCAAATGGTGATCCACCCGAGACTCGAACTCGGGACACCCTGATTAAAAGTCAGGTGCTCTACCAACTGAGCTAGTGAATCATTGATTGCTAATTATTAGCAACATTGATATTATACAGTTTAGCTCTATACTTGTCAAGAACTTTTTTGAAAAAATTTTTAATACTGTTTTATATAAAAAGGAGCTGCAAACGCAGCTCCTAAATATTTAGTTTACAGCAGTTCTTTCAGAACTATAGTTTGTTCACGGTTTGGACCTACAGAGATGATTCCTAATTCAACACCTGAAACTTCACTAATTCGTTGAAGATATTTTTTAGCATTTTCAGGAAGCTTATCGTAATCACGAATATTGCTTATATCAGTCATCCAACCATCGAATTCTTCAAATATAGGCTCAACTTTTGCCAATACTTTGAGACTTGCTGGAATACGTTTAACTTGTTCACCATCAATTTTGTAGCCTACACACATTTTTATTTTCGGCATTTGATCGAGAATATCCAGACGAGTAATAGCAAGATAATCTAAGCCGTTAAGGCGTGCACTATAGCGCAGCATGAAAGCATCAAGCCAGCCGCAGCGACGAGGACGACCAGTAACAGTACCATATTCATGACCAGTTTCACGAATTTGATTGCCAGGACCGTCACTGTCTAAAAGCTCGGTGATAAAAGGACCTTCTCCTACACGTGTAGTATAAGCTTTAACTACACCTACAACATGATCTATAAAACGAGGACCGACGCCGCTGCCTGTGCAGGCATTGCCGGCTGTAGGATTGGAGCTGGTAACGTATGGATATGTTCCATGATCTATATCAAGGAAAGTAGCTTGTGCACCTTCAAATAATACGCTTTTCCCAGCTGTAAACAGTTCATCCATAACTACACCTGTATCGGTAACGTAAGGACGCAGTTGTTCTGCATATGCAAGATATTCTTTTAGCACGGTTTCATAATCAAACGGTTCAGCACCATAAATTTTAGTGATAACTGCATTTTTTGCTTCCAGATTAACTTTAAGTTTTTCAGCAAAAGTTTCTGGTTCCATTAAATCGCATATACGGATGCCTACACGAGCAACTTTATCCATATAGCAAGGACCGATACCGCCTTTTGTAGTACCTATTTTATGTGTACCTAGTGCTTCTTCCTGCAGTTCGTCCAAGCGTTGGTGATAAGGAAGGACAACATGTGCACGGTCAGAAATAACTAGATTATCACAATCAATACCTTTTTCTTTCATGCCAGCAATTTCTGCAAGTACAACACCAGGATTTATTACAACGCCATTACCCAAAACATTAGTCTTATTATTAAAAAGTACACCTGAAGGCAAGAGACGCAGTTTGTAGTGAATGTCATTTACTACAACAGTATGACCGGCATTAGAACCGCCGCTGTAGCGAACGACAGCATCAGCTTTTTGCGCAAGGTAATCAACGATTTTTCCTTTGCCTTCATCGCCCCATTGGGCACCTAATACTACAACAGATGACATTAGCAGTCACAACTCCTTATCTCAATTATAAACCAAATCTGGCAAAAATTTCATCAACGTGACGCAGCATTGGTTTTGGATCAAAACAATTTTCAACTTCTTTTTCGGTCAAATATTTTTTGATGTCCGGATCAGCTTCTACGTTAGTTTTGAAATCTGCTCCTTGCAGCCAACGAGCCATTGCATTACGCTGTACCCACTTATAAGCATCTTCACGAAGTACACCTTTAGTAACTAAAGCTATTAACAGATTTTGGCTGAAAATAAGACCGCCGGTTTTATTCATGTTAGCAATCATAGCATCAGGATATACTAAAAGTTTATCAATAATGTTAGTGAATTTACGCAGCATATGGTCTAAAGCGATGGTAGCATCAGGAAGAATAACGCGTTCTACAGAGGAATGGGAAATATCACGTTCATGCCATAAAGTTACGTCTTCCAAGGCAGCTACTGCATAACCACGCAACAGACGTGCCATACCGGAAACTTTTTCACAGGTAATAGGATTGCGTTTATGTGGCATAGCAGAAGAACCTTTTTGTCCAGGAGCAAAATATTCTTCTGCTTCACGGATATCAGTACGCTGGAGATTACGGATTTCTGTAGCCATTTTTTCTAATGAAGAACCAATAATTGCTAAAGTTGTTAAGAAATGTGCGTGACGGTCACGTTGGATGACTTGAGTTGCTAAGCGCACAGGAGTTAAGCTTAGTTTTTCACAAACATATTTTTCGATGAAAGGATCGATATTGGAATAGGTTCCTACAGCACCGGAAAGTTTGCCTACAGCCATCATTTCACGAGCTTGTTTCAAACGCTCAATATTGCGTTCTATTTCAGCAGACCAAAGCAGGAATTTCATGCCAAAAGTCATAGGTTCTGCGTGGATACCGTGTGTACGGCCAATCATTACTGTATATTTGAACTCAGCGGCACGACGGCGCAAAACGGCATGGAAGTTTTCTAAGTGACGCATAATAATGTCAGCGGATTGTACTGTCATGTAACACAGAGCAGTATCTTTAACGTCACTGGAAGTAAGACCTTTATGAATATATTTAGAAGCATCGCCAACATATTCAGCAACATTAGTTAGGAAAGCGATAACATCATGGTTGGTAACTGCTTCAATTTCCTTAATACGTTCCAAGCGGAAGTCGGCTTTGGTCTGAATGTCTTTTAATGCATCGTCAGGAACGATGCCCATTTGATTCATAGCCTCGCAAGCCAGAATTTCTACCTTCAGCATGGTACGGAATTCGTTTTCGAGGGTCCAGATATTACCCATTTCAGGATGAGTATAACGATCAATCATTTTCTGTATGCCTCCCAAGACAATTTTATTCATGAAAAAACATCTGAACGCTTGAAAATTAGCTTCAGATTCTTCACTACATTCTAATGCATAAATATCATATCATTTTCTGTAGCTTATCGCAAGCTTTTTGAACATTTTTGCTTGAAATAAGAAAATTATTCGGAGTTTTAATTTTCATTTTCACGGTTTGAGAGATCTCTGAATTTTGTGAACTGTTTATAGAAAAACAGATTTACAGTTTCGACTGGACCATTACGGTGTTTTGCTATAATAAGTTCAGTGTGTTTGTTTTCTGTATTAGGGTTATAATAATCTTCACGATAGAGAAAGGCAACTATATCTGCATCCTGTTCAAGGGATCCAGATTCACGTAAATCGCTGAGCATGGGACGTTTTACCTGTCGTGCTTCTACACCGCGGCTAAGCTGTGATAATGCCAAAACAGGAACATTTAGTTCACGGGCTAAAGCTTTTAGTGAACGGGAAATTTCAGAAACTTCCTGTTGACGGTCACCACTGTTATTGCGTCTGCCGCTTCCTTGCATTAATTGCAGATAATCTACAATAATTAGGTCAAGACCATGTTCTGCTTTAAGGCGGCGGGCACGGCTGCGCATATCCATAGCTGTGATACCTGCTGTATCATCAATATAGATTTTGGCTTTGCTCATAGCATCGCAGGCTGTCCAAAGGGAATTCCAATCTTTATCGCCCATTTCACCTATGCGTAGGCGTTGACTGTCGATGCCTGCTTCTGCACATAACATACGGTTTACCAGCTGTTCTTTGCTCATCTCCAAACTGAAAAAGGCAACGCTGCGTGGTTCGCCGCCTACTTTTTTATGTGCTCGTAAGGCTACATTTTGCACAATATTTAATGCCAGAGCTGTTTTACCCATAGATGGACGTGCTGCTAAAATAATAAAGTCTGATGCTTGCAGGCCACTGGTAAGTTTGTCTAAATCAGTAAAACCTGTTGGCAGACCTGTGAGACCGCCTTTATTAGTAAGGAGTTTTTCAATATTTTGTACACTTTCCATCAGTACATCGTATATAGGGGTAAAGTCTGCTTTTTTCTTGCGATTGGATATTTCCAAAATACGGCTTTCAGCAGTATCAAGCATGATACCAATATCTTCATTGCCTTCATAACCCATAGCAGCAATTTCAGTAGAAACGCGAACTAATTGACGCAGTACAGATTTTTCAGCAACGATATCTGCATGAAATTTAATATTAGCAGCTGTTAGTACTGCGTTAGCAAGACTTGTAATATAAGCGATACCGCCAATATCTTCCAATTTGTTGTCACGCTTGAGTATTTCTGTAACCGTTACCATGTCTACTGCTTCATTTTTATTATATAATTCAAGCATGGCGTTGAAAATTACTCTATGTGACTCACGGTAGAAATCAGTGCTGGTCAGAATTTCTGAAACCTTGGCAATGGCTTCTTTATCAATCAACATTGCACCTAAGACTGCCTGTTCCGCTTCTATATTTTGTGGGGGGACTCTTTCTTCAATCATGACACAGCAACCTCTTTTTCAAAACTAAAGGCAGCTCCAATGTATCATAACAGGTGCTACCTTTATTATAAAAATATATAGAAACTCTTATAAAAGATAGAAGTTATTCAGCCTCTACAATAACCTTAAAAGCAGCAGTTACATCAGTATGCAGTTTAGCAACAGCGGTGTATTCTCCTAAACCTTTTACTGCATTTTTTAGTTCAATTTTTCGACGATCAATATTCAGACCAGTTTGTTTAATAAGTGCTTCAGCAACATCTTTGGAGTTTATAGAGCCAAACATTTTACCGTTCTCTCCTACACGTACTTTCATGGTGAGAGTAACTTTTTCTATCTGAGCCCCCAGAACAACAGCTTCATCTTTGGCTTGAGCTGCACGGTGCTTGGCAGTCGCTTGTTCTTGTTTTGCTTGATTTAGATTAGCTGTTGTAGCTTCTTTAGCAAGTTTACGCGGCAGAAGATAGTTACGACCGTAGCCTTCTGCTGTTTCTACAATATCACCTTTTTTACCTAAGTTTTTAACGTCCTGTAAGAGAATAACTTTCATTGGTATCGCACTCCTCTAATTGTTTTTTTGCAAGCGCTATTATTTGCGCTTCTACATCTTTGGCACGCTTTGATGCCAGTTGCACTCCGGCTACAGTTTGATGTCCGCCGCCGCCAAGTTCTTCCATTATTACCTGTACATTGACACTGCCGTCACTGCGGGCACTGATACTTAAGGAACCATCATTATATTCAACAATTGCTACGCCTACAGCTATTCCGTCAATAGTTATGAGGGTATCTGCTGTTTGAGCGGCAAGTACGGAAGACATAGTATCGTTAGGAGCATTTCGCAATACTGCTATAGATAAACCTGGTATTGGCATCTTCGCTCCTGCTATTAGTTTTGCCTTTTGTTGTACAAGGCTTAGGTTATCTTTGAAAAGCTGTCGCAGAAGATTTGGATCTGCACCGCTGCGTCGCAGTAATGCAGCTGCTTCAAAGGTACGTTCACCAGTCTGAACATTAAAATTCTTTGTGTCCAGAACAATTCCTGAATAAAGTGCTGTTGCTTCTGCTGGTGTGATATCCAAGCTATCATCGAAATAACCTATAAGTTCTGTTACAAGTTCGCTTGTAGAAGAACTTGATGGTTCAAGGTATAGTAAAACAGTATCATTTATAATGTCTTCTGCACGTCGATGATGGTCAATAATAATTCTGGTTTTTACAGCATCAAGTACAGCTTTGCTGGCTGAAAGAACTGCTCTGTGATGATCGACAATAATCAGCAGACTTTTGTTTGTTACTAGATTAAGTGCCTGCTGTTCATTAACCATAATATCCCAGTATTTAGTTTCACTGTCTGAGAGGATAATATTTTCATTGTCTAACACTTCAGCAATTCTGTTATAGTAATCATTATGTTCACTGACAACTATATAAGTTTCCTTATCTAAAGAAAGGCTGAGTTTAGCCATGCCAACAGTAGCTCCTATGGCATCGTAGTCTTCGTTTGTATGCCCCATAACAAAGACTCTGTCTGCCTGAGACATTTGCTCATGAATAGTTTGTGCTACAATACGAGCACGTACACGTGTGCTTTTAGCACCTACACTGCTGGTGCCGCCGAAGAACTGAGTATTTTTATCTTTTAATACTACCGCTTGGTCACCACCGCGCCCAAGAGCTAGATATAGGCTTTTGTTAGCATTGCCTATAAGTTCTTCAAGTGTAATGCCGTCACAAGCTACACCAATGCTTACAGTGGGAGGAATTTTATTGCCGCAGCGGATTTCACGAACTTTATCAAGAATAGTAAATTTATCTTCCATCATATCGAGAACTGCTGCCTGGGAAAAACCCATTAAGCTGCTTTCTTTGTTCATGCGGCAGATAAAGCCCTGCTGAGATGCTGCCCAACGTGTCAATAATTCATTAAGTTCACCGTTAAGGTTAGCAATATTAGTTTCACTCAATCCACGCATAACTTCTTCGTAATTATCAAAACGGACATAGGCAAGACATAGTTTATCGTTAATGTATTTTTGCCTTAGCAGCTCATAATCAGTGATATCTGTCAAATACACCATCAGACCGCTGGAAGTGATATCTTTTTTTGTGTGCCGTTCCTGTGTCTGAACGCTGTAATAACGCATTTTGTAATAATGGTCTTCTATTTGAATGATTTGTTCTCCATCACGCACACTCATTAATTCAAAAGCATTCTGCTGCAAAGGAAGAATTTCTTCTGGTTTTTTCCCCTCTAGATTTTTCTTCCCCGTCCATTCTGCAAAAAGCTCATTTTTCCATTGCAGTTTACCATCTTTGGAAAAAACAGCTATGCCCACATCAAGTTTACGTACAGCAAAATGGTTTGTCCGTTCAATGTTGCGAATGATATTATCGAGATAACTACTGAAGAAAATTTCTTTATTGATGATATTTTGGCGACTGAAATAGTAAATTATACCGATAATAATCAAAGTAGGAATAATCAGTTTTGGTTGCAAATAACAGACAATGATTGATAAAAGCACAATAATAAACAGGTAAATATTAGTATCTACCTTGGAATTCATATTTTTGTTGAATCCATTGAACATTTCGCTCACCTCTAATCATCGAAGATGATAGTTATAAACTTAATGCTTTAGACTTTTCGGTCTGATTTTACGAAAGTCAAATACAATGTCAAATGCACCTACATAAACCATAATTTGAGAAAATATTGGTACAGCAAATAGCAGAATAAGTGCTGTATTTGCCCACCAACGAGGTTTTTGCTTTTTGTCGACGAACCAATAAAGCAGAACAATTCCCTGAAATACGAGAATAAAACTGCATACTGTTTGAATATTTACAGAAACGGTATACATCCAGCTGTTTTGATTTGTTTGATAAAAATATGTTACAGCTAAAAGAGATAATGCGTAAGGCCACAAAATCCATCCAGGTATCTGAATCTTAGTAAATGCTGGAAAAGATTCAAAAGTTTCACCAAGTTTTGTGAGGATTTTTTTTGCTGCGATATAGTTAATAAAAGCCATAAGCGGAGCGCAAAGGAAAAAAGCACCAGGCATAATTATCCGCATCATACGCAGCATTTCTGCGTAACCATCGATAATTTTTTTGATTTCATCTTCTCCCATACCGTGTTCACGGTAATAAACTGCTAATTGCTCTAAGCTTTGGTGGAATGAACTGAACATCATTTCAATGGGATCTATCCCAAGTACCAAAAAACTGAGAACGATGTTCAGAATCAAGGCAATTATAGCACCAATACTGCCGTAAAGCATCATCTTCATAGGTGGAAGATGTCTACGCATACATTCACCTAAAATCAAACCTAACAGACCAAAAATTGCTGCCAGAAAAAATGCATTTACAGGACTGATAATCATAGCAATAATTATCGTTGATACCAGTAAAGTCATTATGCTCCATTTTAAACCGTGGCGGCAGCCGCAAATTATAATAGGCAGCGGCCAGACAAAATTAACAAAAGCACCTAAAACAGGCACATACATACTTATTAGAGCCATGACGATAGCGACAGCAGCTAAAATACCAGCTTCGACCATAGCAGATGTTTTTTGAATCACCGAATATCCTCCTTTATGGGCATACATCTTCAATATATTATTGTACTACATTAATAACATAAAAGTAAATGTGCGAATTGTATAATTTATTGGAGTTTGCTATAATAAATATACAGATGCAGTAACAGTTATGATATGTTGCTGACATATAGTGTATTTTTATTAAAGGAGATGATACTGCTGTGAAGCAGCAATATTTTTTGCAACGTTGTTTTATGTTTATTGTTGGTATTTTTGTGATGACTTTAGGAATTGCACTTTCGTGTAAAGCAGATCTTGGCACATCACCTATTTCCAGTGTTCCTTGGGTAGTGAGTATGTTTACACCTTGGAGTATTGGTGAGCTTACAATTATAATAAATGTTATTTTCATCATTATGCAGCCGATTTTGCTTCGTAAAATTTATTGGCGCGATCTATTGGGGCAATTAGTTACACTTATAGTTTTTGGTAACTGTATTGATTTTTCTATGAATTTACTAAGTTGGGTAGCACCTGTTACTTTGTTATGGAAATGGTTTTATTGTATTTTTAGTACTATAATCTTGGCTTTGGGTATATTCCTTTGCGTCCGTGCAAAAATTTTTTTGGCTGCAGGAGAAGGTATTGTATTGGTAATTGCTTTTGTTAGTAAAATAAAATTTAGTAATGTAAAAAATTATTTTGATATTACGCTTGTTGCCATTAGTCTTGCAATTTCTTTCATGGAATTTAGTGAAATGCGCGGTGTCGGTTTAGGTACTATAGCATCTGCTGTTCTTACAGGACGATGGCTGCAATTGTATAGCAACAAGCTGCATATTTTTGATAAGTGGACAAGTCAAAACTAAACTGACCATACATTATGATATGTATGGTCAGTTTTTTTCAATATTTTATTTTGAGGTATTAGAAGCTGATTCGTTTGAATTTTCTTTTGCAATTTTTTGATTTTGTGAAAAATTGTCAAAGGAATTAGGAGCGTTAAGATTAAATCTATGGTTTTCATCTCCTAATGGTTTATCTTTGCAGGATAAATTTTTTAGTTCATCCAGCATTTTTAAGCCTTCTATTTTAGCTTCCTCAAAAACATCTTTGAAAGATGACATATCATTAGGACAACCGGATTCTAACCAAGCATTTGCTACTTTACCTACTGCATAAGTTACGGAAACGCCTACAGGAATTTGCAGTGGTGCAAAAGGTATGAGTGTTACTAATGTTTGACCAACAAAGGTACCTCCTAAAGAAGCAAGCATACCTAAGACGGCACTGTCTGAAATCTTTATTCCGCGTAGTTGTGCTAAACGAGTAACCATATAAACTTCGTTAGCCATTAATGTCATAGTTCCGATAAGGGGGGCAACTACTATTACTCCGGCACGTGCAGCTGCCCAACGGCAGATATTTTCTGCTTCTTTATCTACATCAACAGCCTGTTTCATTTTATGTGCGTCAATTCGTTCTGTCATGAATTTCACCTCGGTTTTTGCTTTATATAATTTTATTATATGAGCAGTACCGGCTAAAAGCAATAAATAATATATTTACTGCAACATACAGCTGTGATTGCTAAATATTTTACACAAGAAACAAGTATTATGATAAAATAATAAGATATGAAATATAAGGTGGTGAAGCAGATGCTGGAAAACAGAAAAAAGATGACTGTTGGCAGATTTGCTCCTACACCAAGTGGATTTATTCATTTAGGCAATGCTTTTTGCTGTTTATTGGCTTGGCTTTATGCTAAAAGTACAGGTGGCCGTATTATTCTGCGTATTGAAGATTTGGATCAACAGAGATGTACACGTACCTATTCCGATGTACTTGCTGAAGAATTAGAATGGTTAGGTCTGACGTGGGATGAGGGTGCGTATATTGGCATAGATAGCAGTAATTACTTTCAAAGCTCTAGAAGTGATGTTTATGAACATTATTTAAAAGATTTGCAGAGTCGTAATCTGATTTATCCCTGCTTTTGCAGTCGTGGAGAGTTGCATTCAGCACAGGCACCGCACGCCAGTGATGGTCGAGTGATTTATAAAGGGACTTGTCGTATGCTGACAGCGAGACAGCAATCAGAAAAAGCTGCTCTGCGCCTACCCGCTTGGAGACTGAAAGTTGATGACAAGCCAATTGTGTTTACGGATGGACACTATGGACAGCAAAGTTTCAACCTTGCAAATGAATGGGGCGATTTCATTGTGCGCCGCAGTGATGGTATATTTGCTTATCAATTGGCAGTTGCTGTTGATGATGCATTAATGGGAGTTACACAGGTAGTACGTGGCTGTGATTTATTAAGTTCTACTTCGGCACAGTTGTATATATACGAACTCTTAGGACTGACAGCACCTGCTTTTTGTCATATACCTTTGCTTATTTCTAATGATGGACGTAGATTGTCTAAACGCGACAGCGATTTAGAAATCAGTGTGTTACGCAGATATTTTGGCACTCCTGAACCTATCATTGGGCTTCTGGCATATCTGGCAGGGCAGCTTCCAAAGCCGGAAGCAATAAGTGCTCAAGAACTGCTGTTGCTTTTTGATATAGCTAAAATACCCAAGGAGAATGTAATTGTTCCAGATGATTATCTATCAATAAATTAAATATACTATATTTCATTTCGGGAGGAATTTATATGAAAAAGATTTTGATGAAAATTAAAGTAAATATGCTGATAGTCGTTATTATCAGCTTGTTGGGCGGTATGGCTGGAAGTTATTTTTTTGATAACCGTTGGTTGGGATTAATTATTGCTTTGCCTCTGTGTGCTCTTTATATTTATCAGGTATATCAAATTCAGGCAGATTATCGTGAGCAGCATGCACGTAAAAAACATACAAATAAATACAGATAATTAAATAGAGCTGAAAAAGCTACAGGATGTATAAACTGACCTCCCAATCGTTAGATTTTGGTCTAACTTTTGGGGAATGGTTCAGTATTTTATACATTCTGTAGTTTTTTTGTTTAATGACAACGAAAATCAGTGTACAATTGCTTGACTGGGGGGGGATTTGCAACTATAATGAAAGTAAAATTA
>CAZQQK010000027.1:0-19025 GCA_964595445.1 uncultured Phascolarctobacterium sp. | reverse complement strand
AATCGACCTCCCAATCGTTAGATTTTTGGTCTAACAATTGGGGGTCGGTTCATTTGAAGGTTCAAGATACTCCTGTTTTTTTATATTTATATAGTTGTTGAATCAAGATTACAGTCTTCTAAAAGTTTTTTTGCATCAATGTATTGTGCTATACCAGCAGCTACTTTTTTTGACTCTTTCATAGCTAAAACTACAGTAGCAGGGCCGTGTACAACATCGCCGCTGCTAAAGACTCCTGCTCGTGTTGTCATGCCGTAGGGACGGTCACGGGTGATAACAAATCCTTGCTTATCTACTTGAATACCTTTGGTACTGGAAACTATACGGGCAGCAGGCTTTTGTCCTACTGCAAGGATTACACAGTCACAGGGAATTAGTTCCTGACCGCCTTCAGCGATAAATTCGCCTTTTTCTGTTTTTGTTATGTTTTGTACAAGCAGTCCTGCCAGCACAGTTTCATCAGCAGCAGTAGCTTGACGACGGATATTTTTTAATGCACGCATTTGCTTTTTGTTGAAATAAGCAATAGGCTGCTTAAGAAAACGGAATTGTACGCCTTCAGCAACAGCAGCTGCATATTCAGATGGGAATGCTGAAATTTCAGCATCTGTTTTGTGATAAACAATTGTAACGTTTTTTGCACCTCGGCGTATTGCTGTACGTGCTGCGTCCATAGCAACGTTGCCGGCACCGACAACAATAACATTATCGCCTGTATGCAGCAGTGTTTCGCTGGCATCAAGCTTACCGCCGTCAGCGAGGACAACCATTCGGAGAAAATAAGTTGCTGTGATTATACCTGAAAGCTCTTTTCCGGGAATATCTAAAGTACGTGGCAGAGAAGTACCTGTACCCATAAATATGGCGTCATAGCCTTGAGAAAATAAATCATCGACAGTAAAATCAACACCTGCAAGCTGTTTGGTTTTTATTTCTACACCAATGTGCTGCAGTTCAGTAATTTCACGACGGACAACATCTTTTTGCAGACGAAACTCGGGGATGCCGAAAAGCAATACACCGCCTGGTTCGCTTTGTGCTTCAAAAATAGTTACGTCAAAATCCATTTTTGCAAGATCGCCTGCTACCGTAAGTCCAGCAGGACCAGAGCCGATAACTGCTACTTTACCGCGTAATTTACTTGATGGCTGAGTAGGCTTTAGATCATTGCAGTGTGCAAAGTCAGCGATAAACATTTCTAAACTGCCGATTTCAATACCGCATTTTTTCTTGGTGAGTACGCAATGTGCCTCGCATTGTCGCTCGTGTGGGCAGACACGACCGCAGATTGCGGGGAGATTACTGCGTTCAGAGATGATTTCATAAGCCATTCCTATATTACCTTCGCTTAAAGCTCGGATAAAGTCTGGAATGTTATTTTCAATGGGACAGCCTGTGCGGCACATTGGACGTGCACAGTTCAGGCAGCGGCGAGCTTCCTGAATAGCTTCTGCAGTAGTCATTGTTCTGCTCATATTTCTACCTCTTTCTGCCTATTATAAATTCTGTTTGTTATTTTTGGTATCGTAGATAAGATTTTCTAATTCCTTAAGACGGCTGTTAATTTCTTCCATATGCTTGCTTAAAAGTTCTTCATAATCTGCTACAGGATCAGGAAGTTTATCATGGTTAAGATCAATCATGCTTTCATCATCGTTGCTGGAGGCAACTCGTACACCGTTGCGTGTTACTACACGTCCGGGAACGCCAACTACGACTGAATTCGGCGGAACTTCTTTTAAAACAACACTGCCGCTGCCGATTTTAGAATTATCTCCTACTTTAAAAGAGCCAAGTACCTTGGCACCGCTGGAAACAACAACATTATTGCCTATAGTAGGATGTCGTTTGCCTTTTTCTTTACCAGTACCGCCGAGAGTTACTCCTTGATACAGAGTAACATTGCTTCCTAGTTCGGCGGTTTCTCCTATTACAAGCCCCATACCGTGGTCTATAAAAAGACCAGCTCCGAGTTTTGCTCCAGGATGAATATCAATTCCAGTGAGAAAGCGAGAAAAAGTATTTATCATACGGGGAATAAGAACCCAACCTTTTAGATAAAAGTGATGTGCGATACGGTGGAGCCAGATAGCATGCAGGCCCGGATAACAGAGAGCAGCCTCCAGTCTTGTTTTGGCTGCAGGGTCACGCAGCATAATGGCATCAATATCTTTTTTTATCTGAGCGAACATGTCAAGACTCCTTTCTTCGATAGATAGAATATGCAGTTTATATATTGGTAAATACTATCTTTATATTGTAACATAGTACGATACTAATGGTAAATAAAAATGTAGCACTTGGAATAAGGCTTTTTGCTTTTAATTTACATGTTTATATAAGTATAAGATATAGGTATATGAGAAAGAATACAAGTATTTTACTGATTTACACTTAAACAAAAAATATATTTATCAGTAAGTGCAATATATTTTAATAAATATTAGTGGGATTATATTAGTTGAGAAATTTGCGTATGATTAACAACAGACTTTTTATATATAAAGAAGTGTTTACTGAAAGCTGAAATTTATTTGACTTTGCGTATATACGTGTTATAATAATAACGGAATACTGATTATGCTTTATTTATGTCTACTTAGAGTAGAGTGGTTCTTTGGAGGCAGGATTTATGAAAAAAGATATTTTAAAACAAAATGTTTGTGCAGCTATTGATGCTTATGCTGATAAAATTAAAGCTGTTTGTGCAAGTATTAACGATGAACCTGAACTTGGGTTTAAAGAATTTAAGACTTCTGCTAAGGTTGCAGATTTTATGCGTGAACTGGGATTGGAGCCGCAGACTGGCTTAGCGATAAATGGCGTTAAAGCTCGTGCCAAGGGTGGAAAAGCTGGACCGACAGCAGCAGTTTTAGGTGAGTTGGATGCTGTGGGCTGCCCTGCTAATCCAAAAGCTGACTCTCTAACTGGTGCCGCTCATGCCTGCGGGCATAATATGCAGATAGCAACTATGTTGGGAGTTGCCTGTGGTATTATGAAATCAGGAGTACTGTCGGAGTTATCTGGTGATATAGTTTTTTTTGGTGTTCCGGCAGAGGAATATATAGAAATTGCCTATCGTAAAAAACTGGTGGAATCAGGAAGACTGCACTTTATAAGCGGTAAAAGCGAACTGATTTATGAAGGTGCATTTGATGATATTGACATGGCTATGCAGATGCATTCTGATAAAAATATGCCTAAGCCAACGGTTTCCATAGGAGAAAGCAGTAACGGATTTGTAGGCAAAACTGTGCGTTATATTGGAAAAACTGCTCATGCCGCTGATGCACCTCATGAAGGAGTTAATGCTTTAAATGCTGCCTGCCTTGGAATTATGGGTATTAACGCTTTGCGGGAAACTTTCAGGGAGCAGGACGTTATACGTGTACATCCCGTTATTACTAAAGGCGGGGACTTTGTTAATTCAGTACCTTCTGATGTGCGTTTGGAGCTTTATGTACGTGCTAAAACAATGGAGGCTATTGATAAAACCCATATACGTGTTGATGCTGCCTTAAAGGCTGGCGGTGATGCTGTAGGAGCTAAAACTGTTATTGAAACGCTTCCTGGTATGTTTCCGCTTTGCTGCAACAAGAGAATGAATGAACTTATGGCAGAAAATTCTCGGTTAGTATATCCGCAGGTAGAAATTAAGGATGCAGGCCATTTCAGTGCTTCCACAGATATGGGAGATGTATCGCATTTAATGCCGGTTATACATCCTTTTATAGGGGGAACAGATGGCTTGCTGCATGCACCGGAATTTCATATGGTTGATTTTAATGCTGCTGTATTGCTGCCTGCGAAAGCTTTTGCAATGATGTTGATTGATTTGCTGTATGATGATGCTGAAGAAGCAAAAGCTATTTTAGCTGATTTTAAACCGTTGCTGACAAAAGAAGAATATATTGCTAAAATGGAAAGCTATTTTAATCTTAAAAAAGAGGAGGGGTTGTGATGAAAAACATTAAGTTACATGCTATTATTTTAGCCTTAATTATTGTTTCTGAATTAATAGGAACGCATACTATAAGTGTAGGTATAGGGCGTATTGTTTTATTGCCTATGCTTTATGCTCTGCTTTTGGGTATTTTGACAACACCTAAATTTTTGAACCTTTCCAGTAAAAAAGAAATGCTGGATGCCAGCAGTTTGGTTGGTGTAACTTTGATGTTGTTAATGGCTCGATATGGAACTTTAGTTGGACCTACGCTGCCGAAAATTTTAGCTGCTTCACCTGCTTTGATTTTACAGGAGTTTGGTAATCTTGGTACTGTGCTTTTGGGGGTTCCTGTAGCTGTATATTTAGGTTTGAAACGTGAAACCATAGGTGCTGCACATTCTATTGCACGTGAGCCTAATGTTGCTTTGATTGGGGAAAAGTATGGCTTGGACAGCAGTGAAGGACGCGGCGTTATGGGTGTATATATTGCGGGTACTGTTTTTGGAACTATTTTCTTTGGCTTGATGGCAAGCGTTGCTGCTTCTACTTTGCCTATTCATCCTTATGCTTTGGCGATGGCTTCCGGTGTAGGTTCCGCAAGTATGATGACAGCTGCTGTAGGCTCTTTGGTTGCCATGTATCCTGATATGACAGAACAGTTGGCAGCTTTTGGAGCAGCCAGCAATATGCTTTCGGGTTTAGATGGTCTGTATATGTCTGTTTGTATGGGCTTGCCGATGACAGAGTGGCTTTATAAAAAATGTTATAAGCTTAAATATGGCGTATTACCTGAAGAACCAAAGAAAGGAGATGAAGCGTAATGAAAATAAAAGACACTCTTATTGTTTTGGCTATTGTTACTTTCATGAGCTTATTCTCTAACGTTTTGGGAACTAAGGCAGATATTATTCAATCTATTCCAGGGTTACTTATTTTAGCAGCTATTGCTTTTGCCGGTATGTTGCTTTCGAAATATATTCCTGGTGGAATCCCAGCTGCTGCATGGGTAGTAACACTTGGCTGTGTTTTAACTATTCCTGGTGTACCAGGAAGTGATTTTATAAATAGTTATGTAAAAAATGTTAGCTTTGTTGCACTGTGTACACCGATACTAGCTTATGCAGGTGTATCTATTGGTAAAGATTTAGATGCATTTGCAAAGACTGGCTGGCGAATTGTTATTTTGGCAATAGTAGTATTTATTGGTACATATATTGCCAGTGCAATAATTGCTCAGTGTATTTTGAAGGCTTTGGGACAAATTTAAAGAATATAAATTACAGCACTCTTCTATATTTAGTCGAGTGCTGTTTTGCTTTATAATAACTATGAAAAATTTTAATTTAACTAGATAATATTGATAGAATCCAGAATTTATTGATTTTTATTGTTTTGCGCTTTTAGTTGAAATAATCAATGACTTAGAGTAAAATATGACTATAAAGAATGAGGAGGTATAATTATGTCTGAAATCTTAGCGGAAGCGACTTTTCCGAGCGTAATCCATAATAATGAAGTATCTGATGAAATTGTAAAATGGGGTAATAAAAATGGCTTTCCTTTACAGAAAGCAAAGTTATATAATAAAATGGACGGTTATGTAGGTTTTTCTCCAGATAACTATTTTATAAAAGCGACCAGACTGCCGCCAGTTCCTGGAGGTTGGAAAGTAGTTGTAGAAAAATATGAAGCAGAGACGCGTGTAATTCCTTTGAATGTAAAGCCTGGAACAAATGAAATTAATCGTTTTATTGTGAAAATGATGGAAGAATATACAAAGGAAGGCTTAAGAATGGAATTAAGCGATGAAGTATATGAGTCTTATGGTACGTATCTGCGTGACTTGAATGTTACAGGACATACAGTTCTCATTAATGCGTTTGAGGATTTTATAGAAAATATGCGTTAAGTTATGGCTGCTAATAATGTTTTGGAAAAGCAGCTGGCACTTGCATTGGATAAGCGATTGACAGTGTTTGTTGCAAAGGCGGCTGACGGAAGTTTGCTGCGAGATGAGATGTTGCTGCGTTCAGTTGTTTATATAGTAAGTGATATTATCATGCCATGTTGTTGTTCACTTTGCAATAAGAAAAAATTGGAGGAACTTTTAGCTAAGACATATTTATGTAAAGGCAGAAGTGAACTTGCTCAGCGATTGGCAGCATTGGTATATGATGATTTGGCACGCTGTAATGGACTTGGTTAAAATCTAAAAAAATGTAAAATTTTTTCAAAAAAGTTGTTGACAAATTTTTGCTTATGCCTTATACTTATATTCGTTGTTGATGCGGAAATAGCTCAGCGGTAGAGCACCTCCTTGCCAAGGAGGGGGTCGCGAGTTCGAATCTCGTTTTCCGCTCCATTTGAAGATTACCCGACAGATGATGTCTGTCGGGTTTTTTAGTATTGTCAAGATGCCGCTGTTGTGATATGATATTATGAGCGATTTGTGTCAGCACATTTTCGCTTGGGAAAGCTGGCAGTTTAATCCGATTATATTATTTTACCTACATATATTTAAGGGAGGATTTTATTAATGAATGTTACCGTTGAAAGAGTAGAAAATGAAGCAACTTTAAAGATTACCGCTCCGGCAGTTGATGTAAACAAAGGTTATAAACAAGCTGTGCAAAAAATTGCAAACAGCGTAAATATTTCTGGCTTTCGTAAAGGTAAAGCTCCGCGCCCTATTATTGAAATGCACTATGGTAAAGAAGCTGTAAAACAAGAAGCATTTGAGCTTGTTGCTAATAAAGCATACAGCGAAGCTTTAGAACAAGAAAAATTAATTCCAGTTTCTGATCCTAAGGTTGAAGCATCTGTTTTCGAAGAAGGCAAAGACATGGAACTGACTATTAAAGTAATCCTGAAACCGGAGCCGGAACTGGGTGAATACAAAGGTCTGCATGTAGATAAAAAAGAAGCAGTTGTAACTGATGAGCAAGTAGAAGCACAATTGAAAGAACTGCAAAACCGTAATGCTAAAATGGTTGTAGCTGAAGATGGTGCTGTAATTGAAAAAGGTGATTTTGCAATCATTGATTTTGCTGGTACTGTTGACGGTGAACCGTTCAGCGGCGGTGAAGGAAAAGGCTATCCTTTGGAAGTTGGCTCTAATTCCTTTATCCCTGGTTTTGAAGATCAACTGGTTGGTTTGACTAAAGGCGATTCTACTGATGTAGAAGTGACTTTCCCAGAAGAATATTTTGTTAAAGAGCTTGCAGGCAGAGAAGCTGTTTTCAAAGTTAATATTCAAGATGTAAAACGTAAAGAGCTGCCGGAACTGACTGATGAATATGTTGCAGCTAACAGTGAATTTAAAACTGTAGAAGAGTTGAAAGCTGATTATAAAGCACGTATGCAAAAAGCAGCTGAAGCTAATGCTAAAGCAGAATATGAGCATGAACTGATTGATTTGGCTATTGCTAATGCTAAATTCTCTGTTCCGGAAATCATGATTGAAGATAAAATTACTCAAATGGTTGATGAAATGAAGATGAGCTTGGAAAGCCGTAAAATGACTTTGGATATGTATATGCAGTATACTGGTCTTGATATGGATAAGATTCGCGAAAATCAACGTCCGGCAGCTGAAGAAAATGTAAAAACAGATTTGGTTTTGGATGCTATTGCTAAAGCTGAAAATATCCAAGTTGATATGGCTGATGTTGATGCAGAAATTGCAGCTATTTCCGCTCAGCACGGTGCTGCTCCTGAAGAAGTTAAGAAAATTATTAAATCCAATGGTACTATGGGTCTGTTGCTGGCAAATATTCTGCGTCGTAAAGCTGCTCATGTAGTTATTGACAGCGCAAAATAATTTCATTGCATTTTTTCAGTAAAAGGGTGTGACAAAATGAATTATGTGCCTATCGTTGTTGAACAATCCAGTCGTGGAGAGCGTTCTTATGATATATATTCTCGTCTGCTGAAGGACAGGATTATTTTCGTTACTGGTCCGATTGATGACAATATGGCCAATGTTGTCATTGCTCAGTTATTATTTTTAGAGTCTGAAGATCCGGATAAAGATATTCATTTGTATATCAACAGTCCAGGGGGCAGCGTAAGTGCTGGTATGGCTATCTACGATACTATGCAGTATATTAAACCTGATGTATCAACTATCTGCATGGGTATGGCTGCAAGTATGGCATCTGTTCTGTTGGCAGCAGGTGCAGCGGGAAAGCGTTTTGCTCTGCCTTATTCCAGAGTTATGATTCATCAGCCTTTAGGTGGTGCGCAGGGGCAGGCAACAGAGATTGAAATTCATGCTCGGGAAATTCTGCGTATTCGTGAAGAAATGAATCAGGTATTGGCAAAACATACTGGTCAGGCTGTTGAAAAAATTGCAGCAGATACTGACAGAGATCATTATTTAACTAGCTGGGAAGCAAAAGAATATGGTCTGATTGATGAGGTTGTTTCACGTAGCAAATCTGCGGAGTAAGATACCCTGTAAGGAGATTTAAAATATGAGTTTTGATGAAGGGCATGACAATGTTCCATGCTGCTCTTTCTGCGGTAAGCGTGAAGGTCAGGCAGGAAGATTAATTGCCGGTCGTGGCGTGTATATCTGTGATGAGTGTATCGAGTTCTGTAAAGATATGCTTGATGAAGATAAACATCAAGTAAATGCTGATAAGATGCCTTCTGGCAATGCATTGCCAAAACCAAAAGAGATTAAGGCTATTTTGGATGAGTACGTTATTGGTCAAGATGAAGCAAAAAAAACCTTATCCGTAGCCGTATATAATCACTATAAAAGAATAAATTATGAAATTCAAAACCCTGAAGACAAGCGTGATATTGAGCTGCAGAAGTCCAATATTCTTATGATGGGGCCTACTGGCAGCGGTAAAACTTTGTTGGCACAGACTTTAGCAAAAATTTTACAGGTTCCTTTTGCTATTGCTGATGCTACAACGTTGACTGAGGCTGGGTACGTAGGTGAAGATGTTGAGAATATTTTGCTGAAACTTATAAGTAATGCAGATTATGATGTTGAAGCAGCTCAAAGAGGTATTATTTATATTGATGAAATTGATAAGATTTCTCGTAAATCAGAAAATGTTTCTATTACACGTGATGTTTCCGGTGAAGGTGTGCAGCAGGCATTGCTGAAAATTTTGGAAGGAACTGTAGCCAGTGTACCTCCAAAAGGTGGACGTAAACATCCGCATCAGGAATTTATCAACATCGATACAACTAATATTTTGTTTATTTGCGGTGGTGCGTTTGCTGGGCTTGAGCATATAATTAATGCACGTATTGGCAAAAAAAATCTAGGCTTTGGTGCTGATGTCCGCAAGAAGGAAGAAATCGATAATGATGAAGTTTTCGGCAAGGTTTTGCCGGAAGATATTATGAAATTTGGTATTATTCCTGAGTTTGCCGGCAGATTGCCTGTAGTTGTAGCGTTAAATTCGCTTAATAAAGAAGCTTTGGTGAAAATTCTTACCGAACCGCGTAATGCACTGATTAAACAATATAAGCGTTTTTTGGCAATGGATGGTGTAGAGCTTGAGTTTGAGCAGGCTGCTTTAGAAGCTATTGCTGAGGAAGCTTTAAAACGTAATGCTGGTGCTCGCGGTCTGCGTGCCATTATTGAATCTATTATGCGCAACGTGATGTATGATGTTCCTTCCCGTGATGATGTAAAGAAATGCATTGTTACCGAAGCTACTGTACGCCAGCATTGTGAACCTCAGATGGTTACAGAATAATTTTAATATTCAAGGGGGAAGGAAGCATACCTTCTCCCTTCTTTTATATTTTTAGAATGGTATTTATATTCAAGAAGTGTTTTTTTATTTTTAACTAAAGGAGGGATTATATGGATAATAAGTTGATAACAAAACCGTTATTGCCTTTACGCGGAGTATTAGTTTTACCGGGAATGATTGTTAATCTTGATATTGGCAGAGATAAATCTATTGCGGCAGTTGAAGCGGCAATGCAGCAGGGTGAAGAAATTCTTCTGGTTGGACAAAAACAGGCTGAACAGGAATCTGTTACTGCAGCTGATTTATATAATTGGGGCGTTCTTGCAGCAATAAAACAAAAACTACAGCTGCCAAATGGTGCAGTTCGCCTATTGGTAGAAGGGTTGGAACGCATAAAGCTGGTTAATGTTACAGAGGTACAGCAAAACGGTGAAGATTTTTTTGTTGGACAGGCTGAGGTTATATTTGCACAGCAGGAGATTAATGCAGAAATAGAGAGCTTGCGGCGTTTACTGTTAGAAGCATTTGAACAATGGGTAATGGTAACGCGAAAAGTTAATCCTGATACATTACAGTCTTTTAAGGAACGCAAAGATATAAGCCGTGTAGCTGATATGATTATTGGTTATTTACCGCTTGCGTTAGCAGAGAAAGAAACTTTGCTGGAAACTGCTGATTTAGAGGCAAGATTAAAGCAATTGTATGAAATATTAGTAAGAGAACAGGAAATTGCTGAACTTGCGAAAAATATTTCTGACCAGGTACATCAACAGGTTGAACAGAATCAAAAAGAATATTATTTGCGTGAACAAATAAAAGCTATTAGTAAAGAACTTGGAGAGAGTGAAGATGTTCAGGCAGAAATAGAAGAATATAAGCAGCAAATGAATCGGATGAAAATCCCCAAGAATGTTGCGGAAAAAATTTCTAAAGAATTAGGGCGTTTGGCTAAAATGCCGCCAATGACTCCTGAAGGAGCGGTTATTCGCAGTTATATTGATGCGTTGCTAGCTTTGCCGTGGGGAAAATTTACTAAAGATAATTTTGATTTGGATAAGGCTCAGGAAGTCCTTGATGATGACCACTATGGTTTGAAAAAGGTGAAAGAACGGATATTGGAATATCTTGCAGTTCGTGCACTTTCTAAAAGTACACATGGGCCGATTTTGTGTTTAGTTGGGCCTCCTGGTGTTGGTAAAACAAGTTTGGCAAGCAGCATAGCTAAAGCGATAAAGCGTAAATTTGTCCGTGTATCTCTTGGCGGAATACGTGATGAAGCTGAAATAAGAGGACATCGCCGCACTTATATTGGTTCAATGCCTGGCAGAATTATTCATGGCATACAGACTAGCGGATGCATGAATCCTGTATTTTTGCTTGATGAAATTGATAAAATGGCTGCTGATTTTCGCGGAGATCCTGCATCTGCATTGCTTGAAGTTTTAGATCCAGAGCAAAATAATAGTTTCAGCGATCATTTTATAGAATTTCCTTTTGATTTATCTCACGTATTTTGGATTGTTACGGCAAATACAGTGGAAACAATTCCTCCAGCCCTGCTTGATAGAATGGAAATTATTCAGTTGAGCAGTTATACAGATGAGGAAAAAGTAAAAATTGCCCAGCTTCATTTACTGCCTAAGGAATTAAAGCTTAATGGTTTAGAAAAATACAAAGTTACATTAAGTGAAAAAGCTGTTCGTTGCATTATTCATGATTATACCAGAGAAGCAGGAGTACGTAATCTGGAGCGTAAAATAGCTGCTGTTTGTCGTAAAATAGCTTTTAAGATTGTAAAAGGCAATAGTAAATCTGCACAGATTACAGAGAAAAATCTTGAAAAATATCTTGGTCCAGTAATCTTTTTGGATGATGATATAAGCTTAGAACCGTCAGTTGGTGTTTGTAATGGTTTAGCATGGACGAGTGTTGGCGGTGAACTGTTGAAAGTTGAAGTACTTGCGTTTAAAGGCAAAGGAAATTTGACATTGACAGGTCAGCTTGGCGATGTGATGAAAGAATCAGCTCAGGCTGCTTATACTTATATTCGCAGTCGTGCAGATAAATTAAAAATAGCTGAAGATTTTGCAGAGACTAATGATATACATATTCATTTGCCGGAAGGTGCTGTTCCTAAAGATGGGCCTTCTGCTGGTGTAACGATGGTTACGGCTATGGTTAGTGCACTTACAGGCAAGAAGGTTAAAGGAAAACTTGCTATGACGGGAGAAATATCTCTTTCTGGAAAGGTTTGGCCTGTAGGCGGTATTAAGGAAAAAATGCTGGCTGCTTACAGATATGGTGTAAAAACCGTACTTTTGCCTAAGCGTAATTTACAGGATTTAGATGAATTGCCGGAAAATGTGCGCAAAGAAATGAACTTTATTCCGGTAGAGCATTTAGATGATGTTTTGAGTATAGCATTGGAGGATTAACATGGGCAGAGAAAATTGGGACATTATTCGTGCAAAGTATGTTGCATCTGCTGTGCGTGCAGATCAGTATCCGAGTGATAGTCTGATAGAGGCGGCTTTTATTGGACGCAGTAATGTAGGGAAATCTTCTTTGATTAATTCTTTATGCCGTCGTAATGGGCTGGCACGTGTAAGCTCAACTCCGGGCAAAACTCAAACTATTAATTTTTATGAACTGGAATCTAAACGTATTAGTGAAGGCTTGGATGAAAGAGCAAGATTTTATTTAGTTGATTTACCTGGTTATGGATTTGCTAAAACTAATCATAGTAACAAGGATAGATGGTCAGGTTTTATAAGCAAATATCTTTCTAAAAGTGAAAATCTTGGGGTAGTATTTCAATTAATTGATATTCGTCATAAGCCTATGGAAAGCGATTTGGAATGCTATCATTGGCTGCTTAGTTGTGGACTTAATGTACATGTTATTCTGACGAAAGCAGATAAATTATCTAAAAATGCTGCTATGTCACAAAAAGCTTTATTTAAAAGAGAAATGGCTCTTACTGAGGATAAAATTTTAACATATTCTTCTACACAGCATACTATGCGCAGTGAATTGATTAACCGAATTATGTATGCACTGGCAG
Organism: uncultured Phascolarctobacterium sp.; assembly: GCA_964595445.1. GTDB lineage: Bacteria > Bacillota > Negativicutes > Acidaminococcales > Acidaminococcaceae > Phascolarctobacterium_A. The sequence continues at coordinate 6,289 of CAZQQK010000027.1, read as the reverse complement.
ATAATGGAGTTGTACAGGAGTAAACAGAAATTATGCTGAATAGGTTTTTACTGTTTATGACAGCCATTTGCTTAGGTACGTTGCTTTTGCAGCTTCACGTGCCAATTCCTTTTTTACTTGGTGGCTTGATAGCAGCATTAGCGTGTAAAACAGTAGGACATCATAGTTGTCTGACTTGGCCTAAAAAATGGCGGGAATATGCACTTATGATTGCAGGTTATAGTATTGGAGCAAAATTTACTGCAGATACGTGGTATAATTTTTTGACAGAGCTTTCTGGTGTTATTGAAGCCACTCTTGTAATTATGGCAGCTAGCTTAGTATTGGCTTTTATTACAGCAAAAATTTTCAACGAAAATCTAAAGAGTTGTATTATTGGTATGCTTCCTGGCGGAATGACTCTTTCGATGTTGTTGTGTGAGGAAGATAAAGAAGTGAACCCTAATGCGGTAATGGTGATGCAGGTTGTTCGGCTTTTGGGAGTTGTTATATCTGTACCTTTTCTCATTGTTTGGCTTTTGCATGCAAGCGTTTTGGAAAACAGCCTTATTTTAAATAATAATGCAGCAGGAGTGCGTTGGCTGATTTGTATTCCTTTGGCTGTGTTAGGCAGTTTTATAGCTACGAAGATACATATCCCGACCCCTAAGCTTTTAGGATCTATTATAGCGACTGCGCTTTTCAGTATGTTTGTTGGCGATGTACAATCTGTGCCGTTTTTTATTATGGCAGCAGCACAGGTTAGTATTGGCTTATTTATGGGAATGCAGCTAAATATTGATAAAATTATAAAAACAAGAAAAATGCTTCCTTTTATAATATTCAGTACAGCTATTCTTGTAGCGGTAAGTATTTTTATGGCGAATATTCTTTCCGCACGCTATGGATTTTCGCTCATAACTGCTTTCTTGGCTATGGCTCCCGGAGGGATTGCTGAAATGTCTTTAGCAGGTATCAGTATGAATGAAAATGTTTCGGTTATCTTAACTTATCAGCTAGTAAGAGTTTTAGCTATTAATTTATTTGTTCCGCCATTGTTAGGATTTTGGTTTAAAAATAAAATTGCTAAAGTATAAGAAATCGCAGAAAAATTTTTCTGCGATTTCTTTTTTTGGGTAGGTGAATATTGCTTAAAACCGCATGAAATAAGGTTATAAGGCTATTTATGCCTAGATAGGGACATAAAAAGTCCATGCTGGACAAAAGTGTCATAAGGTGCTATACTAAGAACAAATAAGGTAATTAAATAAAAACAGTAAGGAGGCGTTAAGATGACTTTTGAAAAATTTGTAGAAACTTTATGCAATTTTAAATGGTATATGATTCATTAATGTTTAGGAGGTTTATTAATTATGTTGGAAAAATTAGTTAAAGCATTATATGGAATGAATTTCTATTTTATTCATTAATAGGTGGTATATAAAAATGCATATAAGCAAGTTGTGAAAACGTTCACTAGAAAAAGTAGTGAGCGTTTTCTTTTTTTATGCAAAGTATTGTAAGTTTGTAAAAAAAGAGATGCAGATGTAAGTTTTGAAAAATATAAAAGTGTTGATATATAGGAAGTATATACTTAAATTTAAATAATTTAATTTAAGTTAAAAGAAATAGAGGAGCTTTCTGTTATATAAGCAATTAACAATATACGATACAAAATTACTAATAAGAAAAAAGACGAAATAAAATATAATTAAAAAGAGTTGACAAAACAAATAATAATGGTTATAATTAGTACAACAAGTTGATATTGATATTACAGGTGCATAAGCTTAATAGAGAAGTCGGTGAAAGTCCGACACGGTCCCGCCGCTGTAACGTGGAGTGTATTTCTTTAAAACCACTGGAGGAGTCCTCTGGGAAGGTGAAATACGTGAAGAAACGAAGCCAGAAGAACTGCCTGTAAGATACATCGTCGTTTGACCTGCGAGAGACGGGGAGAGATGTCGTTAAGCTGTTAGAATTAGGTTTCTGCTTAATAGCTTTGTGATATTTCACCGTTTTTCAAAAGTCCTGCCCATGGAGGGTATTGGAACTTTTTGAGAAACGGTTTTCTGTTTCTTATGCTCCAATGGTCGCGTGATGGCTGGACTTTTGGAGAATAGAAAGGCCATCGATGTTTTCAAAATGAAACTTGTCACGGTACTGGACACACCGTGTTTTTAAATCCCATTCTCAAATTTTTCTTTTAGCTGAGAACATTTCCTTTCTCCTCTCAAGTACGGTGACGTAGGGGTGCGTTGCCGTACCGTTAATTCAGCCATCACAACCAGTGGTGGCTTATTTTTTGTCATAAAAAGGGAGGTAAAATATGAAAGAGTTATATTTAGCCGGCAAAATTAATGATTTACTTGTTGCTTTTGCAAATATGAAGGGTGTAGAACAAGTAATTCCAGGTCGTGCCAAGGCTAGTGGTAATTTGGAAGTTAAATGTGTATGTGTTAAGTATAATCCTAAGAAAACAGATATCTGCGAATTGTTAAAGAAATATTTTGATGAGGGTGTTAATGCTTACATAATAGCAGAGGACATACTTGAACAGGCTGCTGTTATTTACAAGTCTGCAGAAGACGTTCCCCAAATAGAATACTATGCTCGCTTTATGCAGAATCGTGGAGCAGAGCCTGGTGCTGCTTTGGGCAATTTAATTGTAAATGATTCTATTCCCGATGGTGCAGAAATCCGCAGAGTGCAGGTTAATTACGGACGTCTGTTGGAATTTGCCGCAGATTAATTATTTTTTATTAGTTATATACGGCCTGGACAACCGTGACCGTGTATATAAATGCTGTTTGCTTCTTAAATCTATCCAAGCAAGGATGTGGTAATGTCCCTAATGACCGAGTGAGAGCGGTCGGATACCTGCCATATCAGCAGAAAAGACTTAGCTGGAGGTGATATGCGTTTCTAGCTTGGTGCTGTGACAGCATAGCGCAGTAATGATTATTTTATTAAAGGAGGATTATTCTGAATGGCTGATGAACAACAAAAATCTACAGCTGTTGTTAATGGCGAAAGACCGTTGACTGACAAAGAATTGGAAGCAATGTTGCGTAAGTCAGAAAAAGTAACCGAGTTTCCGGAGGTAACTTTTGATGAATTTACTGAACCCACCTGGGATGAATGGGTGGAAGCTTGTAACGCTTTGTTGAAGGGCAAACCCTTTGACAAAATCATGTATACTAAGAACTATGAGGGTATAACTTTTGAGCCTATTTACACACGTAAAGGCACTGATGCAGTTCTGCCTACTGACAATTATCCTGGCATGGGCGATTTTCTGCGTGGTGCTACTGTAAATGGTTATGTTCATGAACCTTGGGGCATTGCTCAGGCTTGTGATGAAACTTTGCCGGCAGAAAATAATGAACTGCTGAAAGAGGAGATTGCTAAAGGTTCTACTGTTTACAACATTAAACTGGATACAGCAACCTTAAATGGCATTGATGTTAAAGACGCAGAAAAACCTGGTGATACTGGTGTTAATCTGACTACTGTTGAAGATATGAGCGTTTTGCTTAATGGTTTGGATTTAAAAAAATATCCAATTATGATCTATACTGGTGCAGGTGCTAAAGGTATTCTTGCATTGAGTGCTGCTGCTCTGAAAGGTGCTGGAAAAGAAGTTAAAGATTTGCGTGGTGTTATCGGTGCTGACCCAATTGGCGAACTGGTAAAATCTGGCAAAACTGCAACTTCCTTATCTGCTTTGTATGATGAAATGGCAGAAACTATAAAATATGCACGTGCTAATGCTCCTAAGCTGCGTACTGTTTTTGTAAACAGTGATGTTTATACTAATGGCGGTGCTGATTCCGTACAGGAGGTTGCTTATACTTTTGCAACTGCTGTTGAATATGTACGTGAAATGCAAAAACGCGGTATTGAACTGCATGACATTGCAGAATCCTTGTATTTCTGTTTCAACCAAGGTGCTAACTTCTTTATGGAAATTGCTAAACTGCGTGCTTTGCGCATGATTTGGGCAGCTATTATGGAAGCTTTCGGTGCAGAGTTGGCTGATCGTGCTATTATGGTTCATGGTCGCAGTGCACGTTTTACTAAGACTGTTGTTGATCCATATGTTAATATGCTGCGTAACTGTACTCAAACATTCTCCAGTGTTGTAGGCGGCGTAAATACTTATGATAATCCGCCGTTTGATGAGTTGATTCGTAAAGGTGATGTATTCTCCCGCCGTATTGCTCGTAATCTGCATGTAATGCTGCAGGAAGAATTTGGTATGCTGAGCCCGATAGATGCTGCTGGCGGCAGCTGGGGTGTTGAAACCTTAACCAAACAAATTACTGAAAAAATCTGGGCTGAATTCCAGAAGATTGAAGAAAAAGGCGGCATCGTAAAAGCTTTGGAAGCTGGCTATCCGCAGGCTCAGGTTGCTGATATTCTGGCTAAACGTTTCAAAGCTTTGGAAATGCGCAGCGATCGTGCAGTTGGTGTTAATATGTATCCTAACATGACTGAAGAACCGCTGGAACGCCGTGAAGAAGATACCCCTAAATTAAAGAAAGAACGTGAAGCTGCTGTTGCTGCTTATGTAGCTGATATTGATACTAATTATCTGGCAGGAAAATTAGCTGCTGTGGAAACTGTTGAAGGTGCAATAGAAGCATTCAGTAATGGTGCTACTATCGGTCAGGTTGCTGCTGCTGGCTGCAAAGCTGAAGCTGTAGAAACTGTTGAGGCTATAGCTGCTCATCATTGGACTGAACGTTATGAAGCTCTGCGTTTTGATACTGAAGATTATATTAAGAAAACTGGCAAGAATGTTGAGGTTTTCCTGGCTAATATGGGGCCGATTCCTCAGCATAAAGCTCGTGCAGATTTTTCCACTTCTTTCCTTCAGGTTGGTGAGTTTAACGTTCATCTGAATAACGGCTTCCAAGATGATGAAGATAAACCAGGTTCCCGCTATGAGAAGTGTGTAGAAGCACTGAAAGCTGGTATCGATGAAAATGGTACTCCGTATGATGTTGCGGTTATCTGTTCTACAGATGCTACTTATCCGGAAGATGTTCCGGCACTGGCTCCTATGATTAAGGCTGCCAACCCGAATATTACACTGTTCCTGGCTGGTGCTGCTCCGAAAGATTTGGAACTGGTTTATAAAGAAGCTGGCGTTGATGATTTCATCAGTGTAAAAGCTAACTGCTTTGCTACCTTGAAGATGCTGCAAAAGAAGAAGGGGATGATTGAATAATGAGCATTAATCCGGATTTCACTAAAGTTGCCCTTCCTGATCATCCTTCCTGTTCTTATGACGAATGGAAGAAAAACCTGGAAGAAAAAATGGGCGAAAATTATGATGCCCTTTATGATACTACCTTGGAACGTATTCCGAAAGCTCCTCTGTATACTAAGGATATTTATGATAAATGCAATCATTTAGACTTTATGAGCGGTATTCCGCCGTTCCTGCGTGGGCCTTATTCCACAATGTATGTATTCCGTCCTTGGACTGTACGTCAATACGCAGGTTTCTCTACCGCAGAAGAATCTAATGCATTCTATCGCCGCAACCTGGCTGCCGGTCAAAAAGGTTTGTCTATCGCATTTGACTTGCCTACACACCGTGGCTATGATGCTGATAATCCGCGTGTAGTAGGTGACGTTGGTAAAGCAGGTGTATCTGTTTGTTCCATGCTTGATATGAATATTCTGTTCTCTGGTATTCCTTTGGATCAGATGTCTGTATCCATGACTATGAATGGTGCTGTACTGCCAGTTCTGGCATTCTTCATTGTATCTGGTGAAGAACAGGGTGTAGATAAATCCATCATGGCAGGCACTATCCAAAATGATATTCTGAAAGAGTTCATGGTACGTAATACCTACATTTATCCACCTGCTATGTCTATGCGTATCATTGGTGATATTTTTGAATATACCACTAAATATATGCCTAAGTTTAACAGTATTTCCATTTCTGGTTATCATATTCAGGAGTGCGGTGCGACCTGCGATTTGGAATTAGGTTATACTCTTGCCGATGGTATGGAATATATCCGTACTGGTGAAGCTGCTGGCTTGCCGGTAGATGCTTTCGCAAAACGTCTGTCTTTCTTCTGGGATATGGGCAAAAACTACTTTATGGAAGTTGCAAAGATGCGTGCTGCTCGTGTTCTGTGGGCTAAGATTCTTAAGAGCTTCGGTGCTAAGAATCCTAAATCCATGGCATTGCGTACTCACAGCCAGACTTCCGGCTGGTCTTTGACAGAACAAGATCCGTTCAACAACATTTCTCGTACCTGTATGGAAGCTATGTCTGCTGCTC
>CAZQQK010000026.1:0-19110 GCA_964595445.1 uncultured Phascolarctobacterium sp. | reverse complement strand
TAAAAAATGCTGTCTTACTTTTTGTCAATGTAAGGCAGCATTTTTTGCTTATTTGTATCTGTAGTTTAAATAACAACATTTGTTTGATTAAAAGTTGACTGAGACATGAGTGAGTGATAAAATCGACTTAAATAAATTAAAAATAGTACGAAAAAATATTCACTATAAGGAGTACTGAAATGAAGTTAATACATTTATCTGATTTGCATTTAGGAAAAAAATTAAATGAATTTCCTTTATTCGATGATCAAAAATATATTTTACAGCAAATTATTGATATTGCGATAGAAGAAAGACCGAACTGTATTTTAATAGCTGGAGATATTTATGATAAATCAATTCCACCGGCTGAAGCAGTTTTGCTTTTGAATGATTTTCTCAATCGTCTTACAGAACTTGGGATACCCGTATGTATAATCAGCGGTAATCATGATTCTGCAGAGCGTTTGGCTTTCGGCTCACAGTTGATGCTGAAAAGTGGAGTGCGTATTGCTGATGCCTATGACGGACAAGTACAGAAGGTTACATTTGCTGATAATTATGGCGATGTAAATATTTTTTTATTGCCTTTTTTGAAACCAACTATTGTACGTAATGCGTTAGTAAAATTAGAAAGAAATAAGGAAGCAGAGGAAATTACTACATATCATGAAGCTGTAAAAAAAGCTGTAGAGCTGTTGCCTATAGATAGGAGCCAGCGCAATGTTTTGGTGGCTCATCAATTTATTACAGGTGCTGTTACTTGTGATAGTGAAGCTGTAAATGTTGGTGGCGTAGATAACATAGGTGCAGATGTTTTTGCAGATTTTGATTATGTTGCTTTGGGACATATTCACAGTCCGCAAAATGTTGCTGATGATGAGCGTATTCGTTATAGCGGAACACCTTTAAAGTATTCTTTTTCTGAGATTAAGCAACAGAAATCAGTAACAGTTATTAATTTAGGAGCAAAAGGGGAAATGCATGTATATGTACGAGAGCTTACTCCTTTACGTGAGCTGCGTCATCTGCGCGGAACTTATAATGAATTGATGCAGTGGGAAACCTATGGAAATTTTCTAAAAGAAGGAGCAAATCAACCTGAAGACTTTTTTTATCTGACATTGACTGATGAAGATGATGTGCCTTTTGCTTTGCAGTCACTGCGTATAATTTACAAAAATCTTTTGCAGCTGGATTATGACAACAAACGAACAAGTTCAGATAGTATTTTGAAAGTAATTGATAGTGCTGAACAGAAAACACCTATAGAACTTATTCAGGATTTTTATGAACAGAGAAATAATCAAGCGATGAATAAACAGCAGAAAGCATATATCTTAAAGCTGTTAGAAGAATTGGAAGGTGATGTACGGTGAAACCATTACAACTTATAATGAGTGCCTTTGGTCCTTATGCTGAAAAAACAGAGATAGATTTTACTAGGTTGGGAGATAATGGGTTGTATCTTGTTACAGGTGATACGGGAGCTGGAAAAACGATGATTTTTGATGCTCTAACTTACGCTTTATATGGAAAAACCAGTGGTAATGTTCGTGATGCAGTTATGCTTCGCAGTCAATATGCAGATAAAGAAATACCTACTTTTGTAGAGTTAAGATTTTCTATTCATGGAAAGCTGTATAATATTAAACGCAACCCTTCTTATGTCAGACCTAAAAAATATGGAAACAGTACTACTAATGAACCTGCTCGTGCAGAGTTGTGTTTTCCTGACGGTCGTGAACCATTGACGAAAATAAGTGATGTTGATAGAGAAATAGTACGAATTTTAGGATTGACACATACGCAATTTACGCAGATTGCAATGATTGCTCAGGGACAGTTTCGTAAATTTTTAGATTCGAATACAGATGAGAAGATAAAGATTTTTCGTGAGCTTTTTCGAACTAATATTTATGCGGAACTACAGAATCGTTTAACGGCGTACAGTAATCGAGCTAAGGCTGAATATAAAGGATTAAAGCAAAATGTATTATTGGAATTGGAAGATATTGTCTGCATTGATTATCCTAAACAGTTGGAGCAGTTAGAACGTTTGAAAGAGATAAAATTTGAAGAACATATAGATGATGCTGAGGTGTTGGTTAAGGAACTTGTAGCTTTGGATAATGAGCAGTATAAAAGTCTTAAAGAACAAGAAGAAAATTTGTCTGATAAGCTTATCGAATTAAATAAAAAAATTGAGCAGTTTAAACTTTGCAGTGAGTGGAAAGAAAAAAAGGAACAGGCAGAAAAAAGGCTTAAAGAGCTTGATGTACAACAAAGATTCTTAAAAGATAGCATAAAGTCACTGGAAGAAAAAATAAAGCCGCTTGAAAAAGCAGAAAAGTTTTTGGAAGATAGTGAACGTGATTATAAGCAGCATCAGGAGAAGTATAATAATTTAAAAAGTCAGGAAACTAAACTATCTATACAGAAAAAACTGTTACAGGAATTATCAGAGCAGGAAGAAAATTTATTTAATAAGCAGAAAAATTTAGAGAATTCTTTTTTACAGATACAGGATGATTTGAAAAAATTTCGTGATGCTGAACTAAGTTTAATGCAGAAATCACATGAAGAAGCTTTGCTTGGAGAAAAACAGGAAAAGTTGGATAATTTTTTAAATGTTTATGAGAAATGCTATGGACATTATCGCGATTTTGAAAAGAAAAAAAATGATGCTGAAAAAGCTGTAAAGTATGCGGAAGAATTAGAGGTTATTTACAATGACTATAATTTTCGTTTTCTGGGAGCACAAGCAGGTTTTTTGGCGCAGACATTAAAAGATGGCAATCCCTGCCCTGTATGTGGTTCATGCAAGCATCCACATCCAGCGTTGCTTGCAGAGTCTGCAGTTGACGAGGCTAAGGTGAATACTGCAAAAGAAAATATGACTGCTGCCAAAAGTAAAGCAGATAAATTAAAGGGAGAACAACAAAAAGCTGAAGAAATATTTATTAAAGAAAAAGAAGATGTTTTAGTTTTTGCTGAAAAAGTTTTGGGAAATAATGAAAGTAAGCTGTTCAGAAAGCTTGCTTTGGAGCGTAAAGATGAAGTTATTGAAAAGAGGATAGCTTTACAGGAAGAAATTCGTGCCTTAGAAGTAATGGTACAAGCATTACCAAGCTGTAAAGAGAATCTAGAAAAATTAGAAAAGCAGAAGCAGGAATTTCAAACTTCTTTTTTGCAATGCAAAAAAGAAAAGGGAGTGGCAGAAGGTATTGCACTAGCACAACAGAAGCAGATGGAGATAGAGTTGGAAACATTTGAAAGTTTGTTGATGACTGCAGAATTTACAGAAAAAATAAAATTAGCACTTGAACTTTTAAAAATAAAAGTTGTTGAAGCAGATAAACAAAGAAAAACTGCTGCGGAACAGTATCAGCTTTATTTGCAGTATAATACTGATATTGATAATTTACAAAAACAACAGAATACTTTGGGAATAAGTATAGCAGCAGAAAAAACAAATTGGGAAATATCTTCTAAGGAATTAGAAAAATTACCGCTTGCTGAAGATGAGCAGTTATTTTTACAGGAAACAAGGAAGCTGACTGCGGAAAAAACTTTTCTTGCTGATAGAATAAAAGATTTATATGTCAGGATAATGACTAATAATAATGTATTAAAAAAAGTTTCTGATAACAAACAAAAATTGGATCATGCAAAAAAAGAGTGTATTTATCTTGAAGGTTTAGCGAATACTATGGATGGTAATAATGGAAAACATCGTATAAATTTAGAAACCTATGTACAGATGCATTATTTTGATAAAATTTTACAACGTGCTAATCTTCGTCTTCTGCGTATGACGAGCGGGCAGTATGAGTTGAAACGTGATACAATGCAGGATGAGGAACATAAAACTGGCAATAGTAAAACAGGTCTTGATCTTTTGGTTAATGATCATTACAGCGGCAGTTTACGCAGTGTAAAAACTCTTAGTGGTGGTGAAAGTTTTATGGCGTCGTTAGCACTGGCTTTGGGGTTGGCAGACGAGGTACAATCCAGTGCTGGCGGTATTCAGCTTGATGCAATGTTTGTAGATGAAGGCTTCGGATCTTTGGATGATAATGCGTTACAGCAGGCAATTTCTGCATTAAAGGGATTAAGTGAGGGGCGTTGCCTTGTAGGTATTATTTCCCATGTAAATGACTTACAGGAGATGATTGATAAGAAAATTATTGTAACAAAAAATCGCTTTCAGGATAAGGTTGGAAGCAGAATAATTATTGACAGTTGATATTATTAAAAATATAAAAAGCAGACTATCGGAAAATATGTACCAATAGTCTGCTTTTGTTTAAGTTAAGGAATATCAGTTATAGAGTGTTATTTATTTTCTTTGTTGAGATTTCTGTATTTTGTTACAAAGACAGCAATGCGGCTAAGGGCTTTGTGGAGAATTTCTTCACTGTAGGCATAGGAACAGCGAATATAGCCTTCACCGCCTGCTCCGAAAATATTACCGGGAATAACGAGAACTTCTTGTTCTTCGAGTAATTTTTCTACAAATTCCATGCTTGAAAGACCAGTTTCTTTTATACAGGGGAATACATAAAAAGCTCCTTCGGGTTCGTATAGTGGTAAATCCATTTTTCGAAAGCCTTCGATCATAATCTGTCGACGGCGTTCGTATTCGGCAACCATATTATTTACATCCTGATGGCAGTATTTTAAAGCTGCTATAGCTCCGTATTGTGCTGTAACGTTAGGGCAAAGAACAACATATTGATGCAGAATGTTCATAGCATTGATAATTGCAGCTGGAGCCATTATATAGCCAAGGCGCAGACCTGTCATAGCATAGGCCTTAGAGAATCCGTTGAAAATAATAGTACGGTCGCGGAACTCTGGGAAGTAGGTGAACATTGTATGTCGTTTATTTCCATAAGTAAGATGAGCATATAATTCATCGCTGATAATAATTAAATCATGCTTAACTGCCCAGTCACCTATAGCTTTTATTTGCTCTTTACTCATGATTGCACCAGTAGGATTGTTAGGATAACCTAACATGATAGCTTTTGTTTTTGGTGTAACTGCTTTTTCTAATGCTTCAATTGTGGGAACAAAACCATTTTCCAAATATGTTTCGACTGAAACTGGGGTTCCTCCTGCTAAAATGACACATGCTTTATTAGCTACATAGCATGGCTCAGGAAGAATTATTTCATCACCTGGATGCATGATTGTTGTTAATGTAGTGTAAAGTGCTTCGCTGACACCTACAGTTACCATAATTTCTGTTTTAGGATCGTATTTTACACCATAGTTTTTATAGATATCTTCAGAAATTGCTTCGCGTAATTCTAAAAGACCCAGAGTAGGCGTATAGCAGCTTTTACCTGCACAGATACTTTCTATTTCTGCATCTTTAACTGCTTGAGGAATATCAAAATCTGGTTCACCTACGCTGAGTGGTACGATATTAGGATTTGCTGCCATTATATCAAGGAACTTTGCCAGACCAGAGGGCGGCAAAGCTTTGATAAATGGTGAAACAGCATTTTCAAAATTATATGACATAAAAATTCCACCTTTCAGAAAGAGTTTGTTGATAAAATATTATAACGTTTAGCAAACTCTATATGTTATATTAATGTAGCAGAATTTATCTGATACTGCAAGAAAATAGCTAAATTATAATTTTAGCTTAGATTGAGCAGTAAATTTTGTATATTTTTTTACATCTGTATACTAGATATAGCATCAGCCACTTGTCAGAGGTGTAGCTAGATGTTATAATAACAATAGTAAGTATTATAAGTATGACTTGTGAAAGAGTGGGTTTTAGACCCGCTCTTTCCGCTTATTACAAAGTATGCAGTTAAAGAAGATATAGATACTGTGTAATTTAAAACTAAATATGGAGGTGAAAATAATGCAGGCAAAAGACGTTGAAGCACTTATTTCCGCAATGGTTGAACCAATTTTACAGGATACCGATCTTGTTTTGGTTGATGTAGAGTATGTGCGGGAAAAAGATTGGTATTTACGTATTTTTCTTGATAAGCCTGGTGGAGTAGAAATAGATGACTGCCAAATGGTTAGTGAAAAGCTGACAGAAAAATTGGATGCTGAAGATCCTATTTCTGAAAAGTATTTTTTGGAAGTATCTTCGCCGGGACTAGACCGTCCTTTGAAAAAAGATAAGGACTTTGAAGCTGCTTATGGAACAAAGGTAGATATTATGTTTTTTGCTCCTTGGGAAGGAATGAAAAACATTACTGGTGTACTTGTAGCTCATGATGAAAATGCAGTATTGGTAAAGAAAATAATAAAAGGTAGGGAGTTTAAAAATCCAGACCGTATTGAACGTAAACTAATTGCCAGTATTAGACCGCATATAGATTTTTAATAAAATAGGAGGCTTAATTAAGTGAACGCAGATTTTATCTCAGCAATTCAAGAATTGGGGAAGGAAAAAGGTATCGATCCTGAAATCTTGTACAAAGCTGTAGAAGATGCTTTGGTTGCTGCTTATAAAAAAAATACTGGTACTACCCAGAATGTCCGTGTAGATATGAATAAGACAAGCGGTGAAATTCACGTTTATGCACAACGTACTGTAGTTGATGGTGAGGCTGCTGATGCAAATGAAATTTCTTTGTCTGATGCACAGGAAATTAATTCTCAGTATGTTGCAGGTGATGTTTTGGAAGTAGAAGTTACACCGAAAAATTTTGGTCGTATTGCTACCCAAAATGCTAAACAAGTGGTTGTACAGCGTATTCGTGAAGCTGAACGCGGACAGGTTTATGAGCGTTTTAAGAGCCGTGCTAATGATATTGTAACAGGTATTATTCAACGCATGGAAAATAAAAATGTGTATATTAGTTTAAGTGATAATGTGGAAGCAGTATTGACTGCTAATGAGCAGATTCCAAGTGAAGTATATCAATACCATGATCGTATGAAAGTTTATATTGTCGAGGTAAAAGGTAGTACTAAAGGCTCTCAGATTATGGTTTCACGTACACATCCTGGCTTATTAAAAAGACTTTTTGAATTTGAAGTTCCAGAAATACAAGATGGTGTTGTTGAAATTAAATCTGTAGCACGTGAACCTGGTATGCGCTCTAAAATTGCCGTTTATACAGCAGACAGCAATATAGATCCTGTTGGCGCATGTGTAGGACATAAAGGAATGCGTGTACAGGCTATTGTTAATGAGTTGCGCGGTGAAAAAATTGATATTGTAAAATACAGTGAAGATCCAGCACAGTATGTGGCTAATGCACTTAGTCCTGCAAAAGTTGTGAAAACTTCTATAAATGAGACTGAGAAAATCTGCCGTGTTGTTGTACCGGATTATCAGCTTTCTCTTGCTATTGGCAAAGAAGGTCAAAATGCACGTTTAGCTGCTAAGCTTACCAGTTGGAAAATTGATATTAAAAGTGAATCTCAGGCTGCTCAGGAAGCTTTCGAGGAATCTGCTGAGAGCAGTTTGGCAGAAGAAGCATGATGAAAGTAAAAAAAATTCCGCAGCGTAAATGTGTAGGCTGCAATGAAATGAAAGAAAAAAAAGCTTTGCTTCGTATAGTGCGTTCACCAGAGGGTGATATAAGTCTTGACCTTACAGGTAAAAAGAACGGTCGTGGTGCTTATGTGTGTCCTAATGCCGAATGTATTACTAAAGCTGTGAAAGAGAAGCGTTTGGAACGTGCTCTTGAAAAGTCTGTAAGTGAAGATGTATACAAACAGCTGCTGGAGGATTTAGCTCATGGCAAATAATGTTGCTTTTGCTTTGGGAATGGCACAAAAAGCTGGTAAGACTGCTTCTGGAGATTTATCAGTGCGCAGTACGCTGAAGGCAGGTAAAGCCAAGTTATTAATAGTGGCAACAGATGCAGCTCCTAACTCAAAAAAAGATATGTATTTTTTAGCAGAACTGGCAAATATTCCGGTTATTGAAGTCTTGACACGTGATGAGTTGGGTTATGTAATAGGCAAAGCTAAAAGAACGGCTGTAGCGATTACGGATAGCAATTTCGCTAATATGTTGCTGAAAAAATAAAGTACCGTAATTAAATTGCAGTAAGTTAGAAGATGTTGTGACAAAAACGTATCAAACCTAATTATCTAGTCTGGAGGTGGATGAATGGGTAATAAAAGAATATATGAGGTTGCCAAGGAATTTGGCAAACCAGTCAATGAGGTAATTGACCTTTTAAAGAAAAATAATATCGAAAAAACTAATTTTAGTTCTGCTGATGATAAAGTAATGGCTGTTATCCATAAGGCTTATGATAAAAAAGCGGAGTCGCCTAAACCGGCAAAGGTAGAAAAGCGAGAAGTAAGTAAGCCGGCAGAGTCTGTACGCAGACAGGATATGCCTAAACCAAATGAAAATAGAAATAGGAATAACGGACAGAGGAATATGCAGCAGAATCATCAAAATCAACGCAATAATAAACAGCAAGAAAATCAAAATAATCAGGTAAGCCGTCAAAACGGCCGCAATGAAGGACGTCCGCAGCAGAATCGCAATGGTCAGCAGGGGGCGGGAAATCATGATAATCGCCCAAACAATCGTAACGAAGGACGTCCGCAGCAGAATCGCAATGGTCAGCAGAATGTGCAGGGCAACCGCGATAATCGCCAGAATGCTAACCGTGGACAGCAGCGTCAAGGAGGCATTTTTGTTGGACCTAAGGGATCTTCGGCTGGACAGTCAGCACATGGTGAAAGCCGCGCTCAGATGACAGGCGGACGCAGTAATGGTCGCAGCGAAGCAAAAGGCGAAAGCAGCCGCGATAACCGTCAGGGAAACCGTAATGCCAGCAAGAGCCGTAAGGAAAAACCACAGATTAAAGGAACTTATGCTACTAAAGAAAGCCGTCCTAATCGTAGTGCAGGACATCAAATGCCCGTTAATCGCAACAAAAAACCTGTTAATACACCAAAAGCTTCTGTTCCAGCAGAAGTTGTTCGTCCAACTTATGTTGAAGTTGGTGAATCAATAAATGTACAGGACTTTGCTAAGCTGATAAAACGTGAAGTAAATGAAGTTATCAAGGCACTATTCATGTTAGGCATGATGGTTACCATTAACCAAGATATTGATTTTGAAACTGCTCAATTGATAGGTGATAATTTTGGTGTAGAAGTAGGGCAGAAAGCACCGGAAGAAGATCCTACGGAGGTACCGGAAGTAGATGATCCGCCTGAAAAGCGTTTGCCGCGTCCACCTGTAATTACCGTTATGGGACATGTTGACCATGGTAAAACTTCGCTTTTAGATGCTATCCGTAAAACTAATGTTACTGCAAGAGAAGCTGGCGGAATTACGCAGCATATAGGTGCATATAAGGTAAGCTATCAGGGAAAACAGATTGTTTTCTTAGATACACCTGGACACGAAGCGTTTACTGCTATGCGTGCACGTGGTGCGCAGGTTACAGATGTTGCTATTTTGGTTGTAGCAGCTGATGATGGTGTAATGCCGCAGACTATTGAAGCTATTAATCATGCGAAGGCTGCTAAAGTACCCATTATTGTAGCTATTAATAAAATAGATCGTCCTGGTGCTAATCCTGATCATGTAAAACAACAGCTTGCTGAGCATGAGCTCATTCCAGAAGACTGGGGTGGGGATACTATCATGGTGCCTGTTTCCGCACATCAAAAAACAGGTATTACGGACTTGCTGGAAATGATTCTCTTAGTTGCTGAAATGCAGGAACTTAAAGCTAATCCTGCTTTGCCTGCTCATGGTACTATTATAGAAGCACAGCTTGATAAGGGCCGCGGTCCTGTAGCTACTGTATTAGTACAACGTGGTACACTGCATATAGGAGATACTATTATTGCAGGTACCAGCTATGGCAAAGTACGTGCCATGATTAATGATCGTGGCGAAAAAGTTAAGAAAGCCTTACCGTCTACGCCTGTAGAAGTTCTTGGCCTTAACGATGTACCGCAGGCTGGCGATATATTAGACAGCACTGATGAAAAAATTGCCCGTAGTGTTGCTGAAAAACGTATTGCTAAGAAGAAAGAGGAAGAAATTAAGCTTAATTCCAAAGTATCTTTGGATGACCTTTTCCAACGTATTCAGGAAGGAGAAATTAAGGAACTGGATATAGTTGTAAAGGCAGACGTTCAGGGTACTATTGAGGCTTTAAAAGCCTCATTGGAAAAAATAAAAAATGATGAGGTTAAGGTAGTGGTTGTTCATGCCGGAGTAGGTGCAATTACTGAGTCCGACGTTATGTTGGCATCTGCTGCTAATGCTCTCATAATAGGTTTTAATGTTCGTCCTGATGCTAATGCTCGTAAGGCAGCAGAAACAGAAAAGGTTGATGTACGTACTTATCGTGTCATTTACGATGCTTTAAATGATGTGGAAGCGGCTATCAAAGGTATGCTGGCACCTAAGTTTAAAGAAGTTATTCAAGGTCGTGTTGAAGTTCGTCAGCTTATTACTATCTCTAAGTTGCTGATTGCTGGCTGTTATGTATTGGAAGGTAAAGTTACCAATAGTTCTAAGGTACGTGTTGTTCGTGACGGTATTGTTGTTCACGAAGGGGTTATTGAATCTTTGCGTCGTTTTAAAGATGATGTGAAAGAAGTTGCCCAAGGCTTTGAGTGCGGTATTACTTTAGAAAAATATCGTGATCTTAAAGAAGGGGATATCTTCGAAATTTATAATATGGAAGAAGTCGCAATAGATTAGTCTGATGTAGAAGATGGCATTTGCTTATAATGCGAATATTTAAATTATGCATTATATAGCATATGCCGTCTTTATACTGTTTTATAATAAAGGATAAAATTATGGCTAGATTAAGAGTAGAAAAGGTTCAAGAAGCTATTCAGCATGAAATAAGCAATATGCTTCTGCATGATGTTAAGGATCCGCGTATTCAATTTGTTACTGTAACTGGTGTAGAGCTGACTGATGATATGAGTTATGCAAAGGTTTTTATCAGTCTTTATGGGCCAAAAGATAAACAGGAAGAAACTTGGAAAGCCCTGAACAAAGCATTAGGATTTATGCGTACAGAAATTGCTAAGAGAATCCGTCTGCGCTTTGCACCGACTTTAATTTTACAAAAAGATAAATCTGCTGAATACAGTGCTCATATCCAGAGCTTGCTGGATAAAATTAAACAAGAAGAAAAACCCATAAATGAGGAAGCAGAACATGAGTAAGCTGCTTACTATCCAAGAAACAGGCAAGATGCTGTTGGCAGCTGAAAATATTGTATTGTGTACTCATGTAAGTCCCGATGGTGATACTTTGGGGTCTGCTTTGGGATTGGCTCGTTTTTTGTTGGCTAAGGGAAAAAAGGTAACTGTTTTTTGTGATGACAGCATTAATAAAAATTTTTCTTTTCTTCCAGGCATTGAGCTTTGTCAACGTCCAGAGCCTGAAAAGAAGGTACATACGGAATTGTTGGCAGTGATTGATGCCAGCTCGTTTGACCGTGTAGGCTTAGTATCAGAGTTGGTAGAGGCAGAAACAGTATTAAATATTGATCACCATATATCTAACACACATTTTGCTGATTACTTGTATTTAGATTCTGAGGCAGCAGCAGTTGGTGAAGTAATGTGTGATTTGTTTAAGGCTATGGATTGGACCATGGATAAAGAAACGGCGTTGTGTTTCTATACAGCTATTGTTACAGACTGCGGATTTTTCCGATATGCTAATACTACCCCAAAAACTATGCGCAATGCAGCTATGCTTTTGGAGCAGGGCGTACAGCCTAATGAAATTAGTGATGTTTTGGATATACGCAGCAGAGAAACAGTTGAGCTTCTAGGTAAAATATTGCCAACTTTAAGCTTTGCTTATGGAGGCAAAATAGCTTATCTGGCAATTAGCAATGAGTTATATAATAAAGATATACAAACAGACAGTTTTGTTTCATATCCTCGTTATATTGAGGGTGTAGATGTGGCAGTGATGTTTAAGGCAGTAGAGCCTGATGTAGTGCGTGTAAGTATGCGTTCTAAAACTATTGATGTTGCTTCTGTAGCTTTAGCTTTCGGCGGTGGAGGGCATTTGCGTGCAGCAGGCTGTACGATTTATGCAACGCTTGAGGAAGCCGAAAAACAGTTGCTTGAGGCTTTGGGTAGGCTTGTAGATGATGGATGCAGTTTTTAATGTTTTGAAACCGCCGCATATGACATCTCATGATGTTATTGGTTTTCTGCGGCGTGCCCTAAATACTAAGAAAATAGGTCATGGGGGAACTCTTGACCCTGATGCTGCAGGAGTTCTTCCCGTTTTTACCGGCAGTGCTACTAGGTTGCTGGAGTTTGCAGTTGATGGTAAGAAAGAATATATTGCCGAGTTTACTTTGGGGAAGCAGACTGCTACGGGCGATGACAGCGGTGAGGTTGTAAAAGTTTTGCCTGTTCCTAAACTTAGTGAAACAAATCTGCAAGAAATGCTGCAGCACTTTATGGGAATTCAAAAACAGCTGCCGCCAATGTACTCTGCAATAAAAGTTAATGGGCAGAAACTTTATCAGTTGGCACGCCAAGGAATGGAGATAGAGCGTACTGCCAGAGAAATTGAAATATATAAACTGGAACTTCTGAATTTTACAAAAAACAGTTTTACAGTAAGAGTTGCATGTTCTAAAGGAACATATATACGTGTATTGGGTGAAGATATGGCAGCTGCCTTAGGAACTTGCGGTACGATGAGTTTTCTGCTGCGTACAAAAGTTGCCTCCTATACTATTAGTGAAGCACATACTTTGCAGGAAATAGCAGAAGCACCTGAATCATGTGCATCAGAGCCTTTGAAAGCAGTTTTACATTTACAGCAGCTTGTGGTTAATGCACGTCAAGCAGCTCGTATTACTAATGGTGTGCGCACAACATTAGCTGGTACTGCTGATGGCAGATATGTTCTTTTAGGGCCTCAACAGGAATTTCTTGGTATAGTACGTTGTGAACAAGAAAAAGTACAGGCAGAAAAAATATTAGCACATTATCAGATGCCAGAGGAATGACGATGGAAATTATCACTTCTTTAGAACAATTGCATAATTTTACTATGCCGTGCGTGGTAGCTTTAGGAACTTTTGACGGACTTCATCGTGGACATATGGATGTTATTAATACAGCTAAGCAGGAAGCACAACGTACAGGTGCACAATTGGCTGTATTTACTTTCAGCAATCATCCGTTTGAATGGATACGTCCATCCATGGTTCCGACAGCTTTGTTTACAGATTTGCAAAAACAGACCATACTGAAGAATTTCGGGGTCGATGTTCTTGTTGATATACCATTTAATCAACAAATAGCAGATTTATCGCCAGATGAATTTTTGAAACGTTTACAGCTAATGCGGTACAGTTGTCTAGTTGTTGGCGAGAATTTCACATATGGCAGACTTGGGCAGGGAACAGTTTATACGCTTGCAGCTTCTGCGAAAGCGATGAAGTTTAAGCTGCTTGTACGTTCATTGGTCAGCGATGATGGCATAATTGTAAGCAGTACAGCTATTCGTAGATTAATAAGTGAAGGTAATGTTGTTGCCGCAGCTAAAATGCTTGGTCGTAATTATGCTGTTGAGGGTATAGTAGTTCATGGAAATGAGCGTGGCAGACTGCTTGGTTATCCAACAGCGAACTTGGAGTTAGAAACTGCACGTATAGCTGTTCCGCAGGGAGGAGTTTATGCTGTGCAGGTTAAGGTTAATAACAAACTTTATGGCGGTATGGCAAATATTGGTAAAAATCCGACATTTGGTGATGTAGAAAAACCACGTTTGGAAACAAATATTTTTTCATTCTCTCAAAATATCTATGGACAGCAGCTTGAAGTGCAGTTTGTACAGCGTATACGCGGAGAAGTAAAATTTTCTTGTGTTGATAAACTTGTAACTCAACTGGAACAGGATAAGAAAAATTGTTTAAGTGTTTTAGAAAAAAAGTTTTGCTGATATATTAGTTTACAAAAGTTTATACATGAAAAGGTCTTGGAAAGTTAGATTCAGTAACATTCCAAGGCTTTTTTTGTTATTATACATTTTAATGATATCATAACCACAAGAACAGATTGAAGATATATAACAGGTACTTTTTTACTTTCTCAAAACTAATCAGAGAAAAATTGTTTTTACGAAAATTTAACAGTACAAACTATATTTTTGTTATACTATATATAAGTATAGTGAATGATATCTGCTTAAGAAGGCAGAGTTGTATATATAAATGAGGTGAGCATTATGATAATTTGTGTAGAAGATGAACAAAACATTTGTGAACTGGAAGTTTATACTCTGCAATCGGTTGGAATGCAGGCTGTAGGATGTTCCTGCGGTAAAGAATTATTTGCACTGTTAGAAAAACAAAAACCAGAACTAATTGTATTAGATATTATGCTTCCTGATGAAGATGGCATAAGTATTTTACATCGTCTGCGTAATGATAAACGTTTTTCTGATATTCCTGTAATTATGGCAACTGCTAAAGGTTCAGAATTTGATAAAGTAAAGGGTTTAGATGCTGGAGCTGATGATTATATAGCCAAACCGTTCGGGATGTTGGAAATGCTTGCCAGGATTAAAGCGGTATTGCGTCGCTGCGAAGTACGCAAGTCTGAATTTACTGAGCATGAAGTCATCAGAATTGCTAATCTAGAGGTCAACCAGTTAGAACACAAGGTTAGTGTTGATGGAGAAGAGGTTATATTGACACTTAAAGAATATGAATTATTAAAGAAGTTTCTTCTGCATCCTGGAATAGTTTTTTCTCGAGATAAGCTTCTCAATGATATTTGGGGTTATGAATTCAGTGGTGAAACGCGGACAGTTGATGTGCATATTCGTACTTTGCGTCAAAAGTTAGGAAGTGCAGGCGAGTTGGTTGAAACTATTCGTGGTGTTGGCTATAGAATGGCGGCTGTTAAATGAAGCAGAGGTTATTTCGCAGTTTATTGCTTTTGACTGGAACTGCTGTTTCTTTAGTATTGTTGCTTTTTATTTGGTTTTCTTATCGTTATGTAATGGAAGATACTTATGCAAGTTTGAAACGGGAAGCAAATATACTTATAGTTGCTGATACTGATGGAATTATACCAGTGAGTGAATTACAACGTTTGCAAATAAAAGACAGAGTGACTTTGATTGCTGCAGATGGCAATACATTATATGATAACTATACTAATGCGGAAACCATGGAAAATCATTTACGAAGGGAAGAAGTTCATGAAGCTTTACTGAAAGGTGAAGGATATAGTCAGCGAGCTTCAGATACCTTGGGAAAACGTATTTGGTATTATGCTTTACGGTTGCCTGATGGAAATATATTACGCTTATCACGTACTAATGATGCAGTTTTTCAACAGGTTGGAGTATTGTTACGCTATATGTTGTTGGTAGTGCTTTTGATATTAATAGGTGCTTTTTTTGCAGCTAAAACACTTACAATAAAGGTACTGCGGCCATTGGAAAATCTAAATTTGCAGGAGCCTGATGCTAAGAACGTTATTTATCCAGAATTACAGCCTATAGTAGAGCATTTTGAACAGCAGCAGCAGAAACTTCAAAAAGAAATGCGTCGTTATAAAAATAAAAAGCAGGAACTTAAAGCTTTATCTAATAATATGGATGAAGGTATGCTTTTTTTGAATCCGGAATGGGAGATTGTTTCTATAAATAAAAGTGCAGTTAGATATTTTGGCAAAGATAAACAGGAACTTTTGGGAAAAAATTTATTAGACTTTGGGCATACAGATGAAGTTAGGTCGCTGATGCAGGAGATTGAAGAAAATGGTAAGGGACGCCTTATTATCAGCAGCGGAAATACATATTATCAGATGAATGGCAGTATGATTGCAGACAAAGGTTATGTTGTGCTTTTAATGGATGTTACAGAACGAACTGCTTCAGAGAAGCTGCGGCGTGAATTTTCCGCTAATGTATCACATGAATTAAAAACACCGCTGCAATCGGTTCTGGGATATTCAGAAATTATGCTTAGTGGATTGGTAAGACCTGAAGATACAAAACGTTTTCTGCAAAAAATAAATGATGAGGCACATAATTTGTTGCAGCTTATAGATGACATCATTAAACTGTCAAAATTAGATGAACTAACACATGATATGTTGGAAGAGTTTTGCTTGCAGGATACAGCGCAAAGTGCTTTGAACCGTCTTAATGATAAAGCCAGTAAGTTACAGATAGATTTGCAGTTTGAAGATAACAGCAGTGGTAATATACGAATATTAGGAATTGCTTCGTTGATGGAGGAAGTATTTTTCAATTTACTGGATAATGGAATGAAATATAATCATAAAGGCGGTAGGGTTATTTTGCAGATTGGAGAAAAAGATAGTAAAATTACAGTGAATGTTATTGATACTGGTATTGGGATTCCTACTAACGAATTACCGCATATTTTTGAGCGTTTTTATCGTGTTGATCGCAGTCGTCATAAAGCGATTGATGGTACTGGCTTAGGTTTATCAATAGTTAAGCATGGTGTTATTTTTCATGGGGGAACGATACGAGTTGTAAGTACTGTGGGACAGGGAACAGAGTTTATTATAAAGTTTCCTAAATGCAGTGTAAGTATACAAGACAATAAAGTTAAGATGTGATACAATAAGAACGGTACTTTTGTGCCGTTCTTATTTATTAAAAGGAGGATAAAATATGCGTATTGTACTGACCATTGTGGGTGAAGATAAGGTAGGAATTATAGCTAAAGTAAGCAAGACTTTAGCTGAAATGAATATTAATATTATCAATATTAATCAGAATATTATGCAGGGATTTTTTAATATGGTTTTGATTGCCGATATGACTAATGCTAATGTTAGTCTTGCTGCTGCCCGTGATAAAATGACTGCTTTGGGTGAAAATATTGGTGTGGAGATTCGCTTGCAGAGCGAAGAAATTTTTACAGCAATGCATCGTATATAGGAGGTTTCTATGTTATTTAATACTGATGATATTTTAGAAACTACGCGAATGATTACCCAAAATAAGTTAGATGTGCGTACTATCACTATGGGCATCAGTCTGCGTGACTGTGGACATCCGGATATTAAGGTAACAGCACAGAAGATTTATGATAAAATTTGTTATAAAGCAAACAACCTGGTAAAGACTGGTGAAGATATCGAACTTGAAATGGGTGTACCTATTATTAATAAACGTATTTCAGTTACTCCTATTTCTATTGTAGGTGAAAGCTGTGAGAGTACAGATTATGTTCCTTTAGCACAAGCTCTTGATAAAGCAGGCAAAGAAGTAGGAGTTAATTTTATCGGTGGTTTTTCTGCTTTGGTAGATAAAGGTTATACTAAGGGCGATCATAATCTTATTGCGTCAATACCAGAAGCACTGGATGTTACTGATATAGTTTGTTCTTCTGTCAGTGTTGGTTCTACAAAATGTGGAATAAACATGGATGCAGTTAAACAGATGGGTGAAATAGTTAAGGCAACCGCTGCGCGTACAGCTGACCGAGATGCTATCGGCTGTGCTAAACTTGTGGTTTTTTGTAATGCTGTACCTGATAACCCGTTTATGGCTGGAGCTTTTCATGGTGTAACAGAACCTGAAAGTGTTATTAATGTTGGTGTAAGCGGCCCTGGCGTTGTTAAATATGC
Source organism: uncultured Phascolarctobacterium sp. (assembly GCA_964595445.1). Classification (GTDB taxonomy): domain Bacteria; phylum Bacillota; class Negativicutes; order Acidaminococcales; family Acidaminococcaceae; genus Phascolarctobacterium_A. The sequence goes on along the minus strand of CAZQQK010000026.1, from coordinate 1,527 downwards.
ATTGGAACAGGTTCGTAATGGCGATATCGGCATGGTTGCAGAGACTATTAAAAAAACAGCTTTTAAGATTACTCGTGTAGGACAGCTGGTAGCACAGGAGGCAGCACGCCGCCTGAATACACAATTTGGTATAATTGATTTGTCTTTGGCACCTACACCTGCAATTGGTGACAGTGTTGCTCATATTTTAGAAGAAATAGGTTTGGAAAGCTGTGGAGGACCTGGTACTACTGCAACGCTTGCTATGCTTAATGATGCAGTAAAAAAAGGCGGTCTTATGGCTTCCAGTTATGTTGGCGGTTTAAGCGGAGCTTTTATTCCTGTAAGTGAGGATGCTGGTATGATTGCGGCTGTAGAATGTGGAAGCTTGTCTCTGGAAAAGTTGGAAGCAATGACCTGTGTCTGCTCTGTTGGCTTGGATATGATTGCTGTTCCTGGTGATACAACAGCAGCAACTATTTCTGCAATAATTGCTGATGAAGCTGCCATTGGGATGATAAACAATAAAACTACAGCTGTACGCTTAATTCCTGTACCAGGAAAAGATGTAGGCGATCAGGTAGAGTTTGGCGGTCTATTGGGTTATGCACCTGTAATGGCTGTTAAAAAGTTCAAAGCCGATAAATTTATAAATCGCGGCGGTCGCATTCCTGCACCTGTAAGGAGTTTGACAAACTGATGCTGCGAAAAGTTAGACGTGAAGCTATTTTAGCTAAACTGGAAGAAACTTATAAAGGAACAAAAACAGCGTTGAATTATAATTCACCATTTGAGCTGCTGGTAGCAGTAATTTTGTCTGCACAGTGCACTGATGAACGTGTAAATATTATTACTGCACGCTTGTTTCCCAGACTTAATACTCCAGAAAAAATGGGGGCATTGACACAAACAGAAATGGAAACAGAAATCCGTGACTGCGGGCTTTATCATGCCAAAGCAAAAAATCTTTTAGGAACTTGTCATATGTTGGCAGAAAGATTCAACAGTACTGTTCCGAGTGATATAAAAACTTTGATGCAGCTTCCTGGAGTAGGGCAGAAAACAGCGAATGTTATAGCTAGTATAATCTACAATGTACCAGCTTTGGCAGTAGATACACATGTTTTTCGTGTTTCACATCGCTTGGGGTTGGCAAAAGGAAAAGAGCCTTTAGAAACAGAATGCGAACTGCAAAAAATAATTCCTAAAGAAAAGTGGAGTGAAGCACATCACTGGTTCATCTGGCATGGACGAAAAGTATGTAAGGCACGTAAACCGCTTTGCAGAAGCTGTGTGGTTGTTGAAGAATGTCCTTTTAAAGAGAAAAATTTTGAGTAAAAATATTTATATTCAAGTTTAGAGTAGTACTCAATGAAAATATAAATATTGGTGACATTATAGCTGTTATTTGTTTAGTGTTGGGAGTAAGCTTTATAGATTTTGATAAAGAAGCAATGGAAAAATATCATTAAATTGCGTATTTTCCTGTGATATAGTGTAAAACTGTATAAGTAAAGAGAACTGACTATGGTCAGTTCTCTTTTTTTT
>CAZQQK010000025.1:0-19113 GCA_964595445.1 uncultured Phascolarctobacterium sp. | reverse complement strand
GTTAGATAACATCCGGGAGGGAACAATAAATGGCAGTAGTTACTTATAATGCAACCGGTCGTCGTAAATCTTCCGTTGCTCGCGTTCGCCTGGTTCCGGGTGAAGGCAACATCGTAATTAACGACCGTGAATTAAATCAATACTTTGGTCTGAAAACTTTAGAGCTGATTGTTAACCAACCGCTCGAAATCACTGAAACCAAAGGTAAATATGACGTACTCGTAAACGTAAACGGCGGTGGTATTTCTGGTCAAGCTGGTGCAATTCGTCACGGTATTGCTCGTGCATTGCTGAAAGTTGATGCAGAATTCCGTCCTGCTCTGAAAAAAGCAGGTTTCTTAACTCGCGATCCGCGTGAAAAAGAACGTCGTAAATACGGCTTGAAGAAAGCTCGTAAAGCAAGTCAGTTCTCTAAACGTTAATCTTTCAGACTGCTTGCTACCAATCACAAATCGCTTAAAATACCGCAATCTATATGGTTGCGGTATTTTTCTTTGTTATTGTAATACAAATTGCGTATTTTTTGTGAAAAATAAAATAAAAAAAGGATTTTTCTTTGTTATAGAAGAATAAAATATAGTTACGAAGACATTTTTTCGCAATTAACTTTTTTATGAAATAATTACGTACTGGCAAGGAGCATGGTTAAATGATTATTGGAGTAGGCTGTGATATTATTGAAATAGAGCGTATTTCCCAGGCAATAGAGAAAACTGCTTTTATAAAACGAGTATTTGCTTCTGTTGAAATAACTTATTGCCAAAGTCGCGGTACACAGGCTGCTGCAAGTTTTGCTGTTCGTTTTGCAGCAAAGGAAGCGGTGCTGAAAGCTTTTGGTACTGGATTACGCGGCGGTAGAATGCAGGAGATAATTATTATAAATGATGATGTAGGAAAACCGCAGGTTAAGTTGCAAGGATTTTTTGCAGCATTAGCAACGCAGTTGGGTGTGCAAAAGATTAATATCAGTCTAAGTCATGCTCGCAATCTGGCAATGGCTTATGTAGTAATGGAGGATGGAAAATGAAATTAGTAACTGCAAAGGAAATGCAAGAAATTGATAAAAAGGCAATAACTGAATATGCTGTTCCTGGAATTTTATTAATGGATACAGCGGCTCAGGCTGTAGCCGATACGGTTTATGAAACATTGGAGACTATTAATGGGGAAAGTGTAGTTATTTTTTGCGGCAGCGGCAATAATGGCGGCGATGGTTTGGGTGCTGCTCGTTGGCTTGCTTCTTATGGTGTTTCTGTTAGAGTTTTTCTGATAGGCTGTACTTTAGATAGTGTTAGCGGAGATGCAGCTTTAGAATTGGAAATGTTTAATAAAGCAGGCGGCAGAGTAGAAGCTGTAGTTACTGAAGATGACTGGGTGTTGGCAGAATTGGCGGCACGCAGAGCTGATATCATTGTAGATGCATTAATAGGAACAGGTTTTTATGGTGAACTGCGAGGAGACTTTCTGCGTGCCTGCCAGTTATTGAATGAGAGTGGTAAATATATTTTAGCAGTAGATATTCCTACTGGAGTTAATGCTGATAATGGAAGTGCAGCAGAACAGGCTGTTCATGCAGATTGTACATTGACAATGGGTTTGGCTAAAACAGGTTTGTTTTTCTACCCTGGCAGTGAATACTGTGGTGAGATAAAAATAGCCTCTCTTGGCGTACCTTCGAAACTGTTGGATGAATGCAGCAGTAATAAATATCGCCTTACAGCTGACTTAGTGCGTGAGCTGCTGCCGCTGCGTAAGGCTAATGCTCATAAAGGTGATGTTGGACGTGTCGTAGTTTGTGCCGGAAGCCCTGGATTTGTTGGTGCTGCTGCCCTATGCAGCAATGCTGCCATAAAAGCAGGTGCAGGCTTGGTAAGCTTGTATACACCGCTTAGCAGTCGAGATGTTTTAGCAGTAAAACTGACTGAGGTTATGGTAAAAGGTTTATTGGAACGAATGCCCGGTATTTTAGGCGGCGGTGCTGTTAATGATGTGGTACAAAATGCCAATAATGCTGATGTTTTGGCTATTGGCCCAGGTTTGGGAACTGCTGAAAGTACGCAGGCAGCAGTACGTGAAATATTACTGAAAACAGAAGTGCCGACGGTTATTGATGCTGATGCTCTTACCGCTTTAAAAGATCATACAGAGATATTAGAACAAATGCAGGCTTTTAAAGTTATTACGCCTCATTTAGGAGAAATGTCAAGACTGACAGGATTAAGTATTGCAGATATTGATGAACGCAGATTAGATATAGCTGTTGAATATGCTAAAAAATGGCGTTCTGTAGTAGTGCTGAAAGGTGCACCTACAATTATTGCCTGTCCAGAAGGTACTGTTTATGTAAATAGTACTGGCAGCAGTGCTTTAGCAACAGGCGGCAGTGGCGATGTACTTACAGGTATTATCGCTGGAATTGCAGCACAGGGTATAAGCTTATTGGAAGCTGTTGTATGTGGAGTTTATCTGCATGGCTTAGCGGCAGATTTGCATGGTGCAGATATTGGTCTTGCCGCAGGTGAGCTGGCAGAGCTGTTGCCGGAGGCAAGAAAATATATAATTTACAGTGCTGAATAAAATATAAAATTATTTTACATCTGTAAGGAAAAAGTGTTAAAATAAATAACAGACTAGCTTCAATTTTCAATTTCGTTAGATAGCATAGTTTTTTTAGTAGGTCGAGTCGTGAGGTGAAACTAGTGCGTAAGATATTTCTAATGATGCTGTTGTTTTGTCTTTTGCTGATTACGGCAGCAGCACAGGCAGCACAGATAACAGATGTAAAATGGGGAGTAAATAAGAATAATGTACTGCGTATAGTTGTTGATGTAACAGAAACGGCAGGGTATGCTGTTGATTTAGAGGACAGTACAGTTAATTTAACTGTTAATGCAAAAAAGATAGCAGCAGTACCATCATATAGTACTGTAAAAAGTTCTCTGTCAAAGTCATTGCATGTGCTTGATAAAGGAAGTTATACGGTAATTCGTTTGCCGCTTCAGCAAAAAATTTCAGCTAAAGACTATAAGGCTTTTGTTTTGAAAAAAGATCCTGTTACAGGGAGACCTTTTCGTGTAGTGTTAGATATCAATTCACAGCAAAATACTTATTCAGAAAGGCGTAATGTTGCCGTTACTGATAAGCCTGTTGTAGTAAGCAACAAGCCAACTAAAACACGTAATAACAATCGTAATAATGCAGTTGTAAGTAAACCAAATATCAGCAGAGAAAACAATATTGATAAAGTTTCTGCTGACAAGAAAAAAGCAGAAACTACAAAAGCTGAAAATAAAAGAAAAGCAACTACAATAAAAACAAATACTGATAATAATGAGAAAAAGCAGTTGTTAGTTATAAAGGGAAATGGTAAATTCCGTACTAGCGGAGGAATTGAAGGAAAAATAATTACCCTGGATGCGGGGCATGGCGGCAGTGACCCTGGTGCTATAGGTTCTGACGGAACAAAAGAAAAGGAAATTACTTTGCCGATTACTAAAATGGTAAAGGAATTGCTGGAGAAAAAAGGTGCTAAGGTTTATATGACACGTACTGCTGATACAGATGTTCATGGACCTAATGCCAGTGATGCAGAGGAATTGCAGGCACGTGTAAATGTTGGTGAGAAATATAACTCAGATTTATTTATAAGTATGCACATCAATTCTTCTGTAAATAAAAATGTTGGAGGTTTTTCTACATATTACTATCCTAAGACAGATAATGATTTGAGAATAGCCCGTTCAATACAGCAAAATCTTGCCGCTAATTTTGGTGTGGATGATTTAGGTGTACGACAGGCAAACTTTTATGTAGTTAAACGTATAAGTATGCCAGCAGCCTTGGTGGAAATGTGTTTTATCAGCAACGAAAAGGAACTGACTTTAATGAAAGGTAAATGGTTTCAGAAAAAGACAGCTCGTTTAATTGCTGAGGCTATTGAAAAATATTTTGCGTAATTAGCTTACGGAGGCGGCGAAAATGAAAAAATTAGTTTTAGTTCTGCTGCTTTTGTGTGCACTTATTATCGGGGGCTGTGATACAGTCTTGCATTCTGAAAAGAATAGTGCTGATAAAGTTACAGTACAGCAGCAAGTGCAGGTAAAAAATATTAGTTTTGTGGTTTATAGAGCAGCAGCTGACGGCAGCGGTAAGTTACTGCCGGAAAAAATTACGATTCCAAATAATGATAAAACTTTACCTGAAAATGCACTCATTGCTTTAGTTACTACTAAGCCGCAGGATGCAAGGATGGATGATGTAGTTCCGATAGGTACTAAAGTACGCAGTTTAAGAATTGAGAAAGATGGTACAGCTTATGCTGATTTTAGCAAAGAACTTGCAAAAAAAAGGCAGGGCTCTTATGGTGAGCTGATGCTTTGTTATGCTATTACTAATACGCTGACGGAATTTCCGGAGATTAAAAGGGTACAGATTTTGATAGAGGGTAAAAAGGTAATAACCTTGAACGGTCATATGGAGTTAACAGATCCTTTGACAAGAAATACTACCTTATTATAATTTTTAGCAGAAAGCGGTACCATTTGTACCGCTTTTTTCAAATGGAGAGTTGTTTATGGAAATTTATTTACAAGATAGTGCTGCTACTGAGGCATTGGGAAAAATTATTGGCAGATATGCATCTGATGGAGATGTTTATTGCCTAAATGGAGATTTAGGAGCAGGAAAAACATTATTAAGCCGTGGTATTGCTGCAGCTTTGGGTGTGTCAGCAGATAGCGTAAACAGTCCAACCTTTGCTATTATGAATATCTATCAAGGAGAAAAAATGGAGATACGCCATTTTGATCTTTATCGTTTAAATAGTTCGGAAGAATTAACTGATATAGGCTTTGATGAATATGCAGGCGGATATGGTGTAACGCTTATTGAATGGGCAGAACTTTTTTCTGAACATCTGCCTGATGAGTACTTAAATATTACTTTGTTTCATGAACGATCTGGAAGAAAGGCTCTTTTGCAGGCAAAGGGTGAACGTTATGAAAAACTGCTCATGGAGGTAGAGAAAGATGTTGACTTTGTCAATTGACACAGCAACCAAGATCTGTGCTGTGGCTTTGTGTCGCGATGAACAGATTCTGGGAGAATATAGTATTAATATGGGAATGACACACAGCGAGGGACTGCTGCCTCAGTTGGAGCAATTGCTGCTGCGTACTGGTGTAAAAAAGGAGGATATAGAACTTTTGGCTGTGAGCATGGGGCCAGGTTCATTTACTGGACTTAGGATTGGTCTTGCTACAGCAGAAGCTATGGCTTATAGTTGGAAATGCTATCTGCATGGAGTGGATACATTACGTGCACTTGCCTATAATATTCCTTTGGAAGGAAAGCTTTTATCGCCTGTGTTGGATGCACAAAAGGGAAATTATTATCAGGCACTTTATGAGTGGCGGCAGGGAAAGCTGGTTGAAGTTGCACCAGTTGCTGTTGTTAGTGCACAGGAAGCACTGGAACGTATTGCTTTGCAGGGAACTCAGGCATTACTTTTAGGAGAATGCTTGAAGTTGGCGAAAGCTGGTTTGCCAGATTGGATAAAGGTTGTACCTGAAGCGTTACGTATGCCTAAAGGAAGTTCTGTTGCTTTTGCAGCACAGGATGTTTTTGATGCGGTCAATGATAGAAAAATTTTTGGCTTGGAGCCATATTATATTAGAAGATCTGAGGCTGAAGAACTGTGGGAGAAGAAACAAAAACAACAATAATTTTCAGACCTATGAGTGCAGCAGACATTCCGTCAATAGTTAAGCTGGAAGAAAACTCTTTTTATGATGCTTGGAATGAAAATATGCTGCTAAATGAAATTAATAACGAGCTTACCAACTATATAGTAATGGAGATGGCTGGTAAGTTAGTTGGTTATGCTGGGTTTTGGCTTGTGGCAGCTGAGGCACAGGTTACGCGTGTTGCTGTGCTGCCTGATGAAAGAGGTCAGGGATATGGCACCTGTTTAATGGCAGCATTAGTTGCTAAAGCATGGAGGCAGGGAGCTACGGCAATTACGCTGGAGGTACGGGAAAGTAATATAGCAGCGCAAAAGGCTTATTTGACTTGCGGTTTTGCCAGTGAAGGGATTCGTCCGCACTATTATGAAGATAATCACGAAAATGCAGTTATTATGTGGCTGTATAAAGAAGGAGCAGGTCATGAATAAAGAGCAGAAGAATATATATATTTTGGGAATAGAAAGCAGTTGTGATGAAACAGCTGCTGCTGTAGTAAAAAACGGACGTGAGGTTTTAAGTAATATTATTTCTTCGCAGATTGTTATCCACCGCAAGTTTGGCGGTGTAGTACCGGAAATAGCTTCCCGTAAGCATATTGAAAACATTATGCCGGTTATTGATGAAGCTCTGAGCCAGGCAGATGTAACAATGGAACAGATAGATGCAGTTGCTGTTACTTATGGTCCTGGACTTGTAGGTGCATTACTTGTGGGTTTGTCAGCTGCTAAGGCTTTGGCGTGGGCGCAGGATAAGCCTTTAATTGGTGTTAATCATCTTGAAGGACATGTTTTTGCTAATTTTTTGGCAGACAGTGAACTAAAGCCGCCGTTTATGGCATTAGTAGTTAGTGGCGGACATACTGCTTTGCTGAAGGTTACAGATTATAATACTTTTGAACTATTAGGTCAGACAAGGGATGATGCAGCAGGTGAGGCTTTTGATAAAATTGCCAGAGTTATGGGTCTGCCTTATCCAGGAGGACCGGAGATTGAGCGTTTGGCAGTGAACGGTAATGACCAAGCGATAGCTTTTCCCGTTGCACGTTTAGATAAGCCTTATGAGTTTAGTTTCAGCGGTTTAAAGTCAGCGGTAATTAATTATCTGCATAATCAGCAGCAGGCAGGCAGAGAAGTAAATCATGCTGATATTGCTGCATCATTTCAGCGTGCGGCAGTAGACGCTTTGGTTAAGGAAGCTGTACAGGCTATGCAGGCTACAGGTTATAAAAAAATAGTTCTTGCCGGCGGTGTTTCGGCAAATAAAACATTGCAGGATAGATTAGCTAAGGCAATGGCTGAGATTGGTGCTGAACTAGTGCATCCCAGCCCAATTTTATGTACTGATAATGCAGTAATGATTGCCTGCCGTGGTTATTTTATGTATCAGGCAGGTATGTTCAGTCCGTTGAATTTGAATGCTGTTCCCTCTTTGAAACTTAGCTGAACAAATGTCTACAAAAGTGCGTAATGCTGTGAAATCTGTGGATAACTGGGAAATAAATAAAAGATAAGCCGAAATTAATGTGGATATACTTGTGGATACTGTGGATAAAATAGTGGATTATTTTACCTGAGCTGTGGAAACAACTAAATTGTAAGGAAGATGGTAAACATGCTGAGTAATTTAACAGCTGAACAGAAGAATAGTTTACAACTTATGCAGCAGGCATTAGGTTTAGCGGCGGACATTGCACACGCTGTTGTAACTATTTATCTGGCAGGGGAAAATAAAAAGTTGCTATATATCTATAAGCAGGTACATCCTATGACACAGGTAGGGAATTTACGTCCGGACATGACTGGCAGACGAGTGCGGGTTGTAGAAGAGCCTGTAGCGGCACGTGTGCTTCAGAAAAATGTTCCAGTGAGCGGTAAGCGTGAGTGGGCCTTAGGTATGTTCAGCAGCCTTAATGTTTTTCCTTTGCGTGATAGTTGGGGGCGTTGCTATGGATCAATAAGTTTTGAAAGTGCGGCACCAGATGAAATTATTATTGCTCAGTTATTAGAACTGCTCTGTAATCTTCGGCAGACTATAGGAAATAATAATAATTATAAACGCTTATTGCCTTCTGACGGTATTATGGTTGTAGATACAAACAGAACGATTATAGCAGCTAATAATCGTGCCAGACATATGTTTGACGTTATGGATATTTCAAATATCATCGGTTGTCGAACGAATGATATAGCGATTAACTGGCCGTTGGTAGGAATGGTTATTGAAACAGGAACAGCAGAAAGTAAGGAATTTGTGATGCATGGGTTGCTGCTGTCCATAAGGATTCTGCCGGTAGTACCTCGCCCTAAAGGCGGCTGTGCGATTGTTATTATGCAGGATATTACTGAACTGAGGAAAAAGGACGAAGAATTGCTGATAAAATCTGTGGTTATAAAGGAAATACATCACAGAGTAAAAAATAATTTACAAACTATTGCAAGTTTACTGCGTTTGCAGGAAAGGCGTGCTGAAAGTGAAGAAACAAAAGTAGTTTTGCGTGACTGTGTAAATAGAGTAAACAGTATAGCCATTGTTCATGAATATCTTTCGCAGCAGGATGCTGGCTTAATTGATGTAGCAAAGGTAGCTAAGGGGATTTACCAAGCTATTATCAGCAGTATGCTGAGACCTGATTTTAAATTACAAGCTCAGTTTAAGGCAGAAGAAATACAGCTGCCTTCAGACAAGGCAACAAGTATAGCTTTAATTTTAAATGAATTACTGCAAAATTCTATAGAGCATGCTTTTGAAGGCAGAACGCAAGGAATGTTACAGGTGCATTTTACAGAAGAAGCAGAAGGATATGTATTATTAATTGCTGATGATGGGATAGGACTTCCGGAAAGCTTTTCGCTTAACAGCAGCCGTCAGAGTCTTGGTTTGAAAATTATTAAGACAATGACAGAAGCTGATTTGCAGGGAACTTTTAAGTTGACCAATCGTGAGCAGGGAGGAACACTTGCCTTAGTAACAATTCCTAAGGGGGCATAGATGATGTTGAAAAAATTAAAAATTTTGCTCGCTGATGATGAAGCTATTTTACGTCTTGATTTAAGGGAAATGCTTATAGAGGCAGGCTATGTTGTTGTAGGAGAGGCATCTAACGGTCAGGAGGCTGTAAAACTTGCACAAACATTAAAGCCGGATTGTATTATTATGGATGTTAAGATGCCGCTTATGGATGGTATTACGGCAGCTGAAATTATAGTTGCGGAAAATATTGCACCTGTTTTACTGTTGACAGCTTATAGTCAGCAGGATATTGTTGATAAAGCATCGCAAGCGGGGATAATTGCTTATTTAGTAAAACCTATTCGGGAGGAACAGTTGTTCCCTGCTATAGAAATAGCTGTAAAGCGTTTTGAAGAAATTCATAATTTAAATGCAGAGCTTGATAGACTAAAAGAAAGTTTAGAAGCTCGTAAACTTATAGAGCGTGCTAAAGGAATTTTGATGAAAGCACATGGTTTATCAGAGCAGGATGCCTATCGTAAGATGCAGCAGTTCAGTATGGCAAAACGTATAAGTTTGAAAGAGCTGGCAGAAAGTATTATTGCGGCAGCGGTGAAAAGATAATAAGCTTGTTTATTATTTAAAGAGTAGTAGGGAATACTGCTCTTTTTTACTTTGGCAGTATTTTGTTATTGTTCACTGTTAAGGCAAATAGAGGAGATTTATAAGTGTAAAATGCAACAAATTTGTAAAAAAGAGATAAAAGGTACTTGCATTTTTCGCTAATATGGATATAATAAGAATTGTAATTAGCACTCGTACAAAATGAGTGCTAACAAGGTAGCAAATACTCTCACTATATTAAATAAGAATACTCGAAAGGGGTAATCAATGATGTTAAAACCATTAGCTGATCATGTTGTAGTAGAAGTAGTAGAAGTTGAAGAAAAAACTGCCAGCGGAATTTTTCTGCCGGATACAGCAGTAAAAGAAAAACCGCAGCAAGGAAAGGTACTGGCTGTAGGTAAAGGCAAATACAGTGATAACGGTACATTGCTCAAACCTGAGGTTAAGGTTGGTGATGAAGTTATTTTTGCTAAATACAGCGGCACACCAGTAAAACATCAAGGTAAAGATTATCTGATTCTCAGTGAACGCGATATATTGGCAACTATTGAAAAATAATTCAGTTTTTATTAGTTTTATATATTTGTAAAGTTATTGATGTTTAAAGGAGCGATATAAAATGGCTAAACAAATTCTGTTTAATGAAGAAGCACGCCGCAGCTTGGAACGTGGCGTTAATGCTTTGGCTGATGCTGTAAAAGTAACTCTTGGTCCTAAAGGTCGTAATGTTGTATTAGAGAAAAAATTTGGTGCACCTACTATTACTAATGATGGTGTAACAATTGCCCGTGATATCGAATTGGAAGATCCGTTTGAAAATATGGGCGCACAGTTGGTAAAAGAGGTATCCATAAAAACTAATGATGTTGCAGGTGACGGTACTACTACTGCTACTGTACTGGCACAGGCAATGATTAACGAAGGTATGCGCAATGTTGCTGCTGGTGCAAACCCGATGGTTTTGAAAAAAGGCATTAAAAAAGCAGTTGATGTACTTGTTGAAGAACTGAAAAACGTATCTCAAAAAGTAGAAACTAAGGCTGCAAAAGCACAAGTTGCTTCTATTTCTGCCGCAGATGAAGAAATTGGCAATCTGATTGCTGATGCTATGGAAAAAGTTTGCGATGACGGTGTTATTACTGTTGAAGAATCTAAGACTATGGAAACACATTTGGAAACTGTAGAAGGTATGCAGTTTGACCGTGGCTATATTTCTCCGTACATGGCTACTGATGCCGATAAAATGGAAGCAGTTCTGAGCAATCCTTATGTGTTTATTACTGATAGAAAAATTACAATGATTGCTGATATTATGCCTGTTTTGGAAAAGGTTGTACAAAGCGGCGGCGAACTGCTGATTATTGCTGAGGATGTTGAAGGCGAAGCTTTAGCAACTCTGGTTGTTAATAAACTGCGTGGTACTTTCAAAGCTGTTGCTGTGAAAGCTCCTGGCTTTGGTGATCGCCGCAAAGCAATGCTGCAGGATATTGCAACTTTGACTGGTGCAACTGTAATCAGTGAAGAAGTTGGTCGTAAGCTGGACAGTGCTTCTATTGCTGACCTTGGCAGAGCTGGTCAAGTTCGCGTAACTAAAGAATTGACTACTATTGTTGATGGTCAAGGCGACAAAGATGCTATTGCTGCTCGCGTTGCACAAATTCGTGCACAAATTCCTGAAACAACCTCTGATTTTGATAAAGAAAAATTGCAGGAGCGTTTGGCTAAACTTGCTGGCGGTGTTGCTGTTGTAAAAGTAGGTGCTGCTACTGAAGTTGAGCTGAAAGATAAAAAACTGCGTATTGAAGATGCTTTGAATGCAACTCGTGCAGCTGTTGCTGAAGGTATTGTCGCTGGCGGCGGCACTGCTCTGCTGCAAGTACAATCTGCTTTAGCTAAGCTGAAAGTAAGCGGTGATGAAAAAACTGGCGTAGAGATTGTTAAACGTGCTATCGAAGAACCTGTTCGTCAAATTGCTTACAATGCAGGTTTAGAAGGTGCTGTTATTGTTGATACTATCAAACGCAGCCGCAAAGGTTATGGTTTCAATGCTTTGACTGAAGAATATGTAGATATGATTGAAGCAGGCATTGTTGATCCTACTAAAGTTACCAGAAGTGCACTGCAAAATGCTGCAAGCATTGCTGCTATGGTTCTGACAACTGAATCTATTGTAGCTGACCAACCTGTCAAAGAAGGTGCAGCTCCGGCAATGCCCCCGATGGGCGGCATGCCTGGCATGATGTAAGCTTTTGAATTAGCTTTATCTTAAAAAAATTATCCCCTCTATTGCTTTTAAAATTAAAGCAGCAGAGGGGATTTTTCTTTGTGTATAGTTTACCTACTAATAGTGATAAAATTTATTGATTGTGCTATAATATTTGTATTCAGTTTATGAAGGAGCTGTTAGAGATGGAAAAAACTATCACAGCAGATAAGGATTTTTATTGGAAATTGTTTAAATCCACATTTATAATTAGTGCTTTTACTATTGGCGGAGGTTTTGTAATTATTCCTTTGCTGAAAGCTAAATTTGTTGATGAGTATAAATGGATGGATGACAAGGAAGCTTTAAATTTAGTAGCAGTTGCTCAGTCAGCACCTGGTGTGGTAGCAGTTAATGCTGCTATAAGTATGGGATATAGGATTGGTGGTCTTTGTGGTACTTTTACCGCTTTGCTGGCTACAATTCTGCCACCTTTGATTACTTTGAGTATTATTTCTTATGCTTATGATGCTTTTGCTCATAATGAATATATAAAGATGCTTTTGAAAGGAATGCAGTGTGGGGCAACAGCTGTTATTATTAGTGTTGCTTTTGACTTGCTGAAAAAAGAGCTGAAGAAAAAATTACTGCTGACAACATTGATTATCATCGGAACTTTTATTGCTAACTATTGCTTCCATATAAATTTAATGTATGCAGTTATTGTTGATGCCTTTATTGGACTATTTTTTCTGCGTGATAAAAAATATGCGTAATGTGCAAGGGGAATAAAATATGGAGATTTATTGGGAGTTATTTTGGAGCTTTTTGAAAGTAGGTTTGTTTTGTGTGGGCGGTGGCTATGCTTCTATGCCATTGATTCAGGCAGAAGTAATAGACAACCATGCTTGGATGACAATGCCGCAGTTTATTGATATTTTTACTATTTCGCAGATGACACCAGGGCCAATTGGTATTAATGCAGCAACTTTTGTTGGTACTAAAGTTGCTGGCATAGCAGGTGCTGTTTGTGCTACGGCAGGTTTTGTTTTTCCGTCTATATTTATCGTACTTGCTTTAACAAAATTATTTTTTGAGTATGGTGATATTGGCCCGGTTAAGGGGATACTAAACGGACTGCGTCCAGCAGTAGTTGCTTTAATTTGTTCAGCAGGAATGAGTTTTATTTTGTTGGCTTTGTGGAATACAGAAACGATTCCTGAAGACTTCTCAAAAATTGATATTGTAGGCTGTATTGTACTGCCGTTGTCATTATGGTGTATTAGGGAAAAAATAAGTGTTATTCATACGCTTTGCATAAGCGGTATATTGGGATTGATGCTGGGGATTGCGGGAATAAGATAGTCGATAGTATAAATTGTAAGAGTAAAAATTTGACTGAAACTGTTATATGGTGATATTTAGCTGCTAGAAACATCTTCATTTAAATTTATGCTATAATAGAAAATACGAATGATATTAAAGGGGTGAAGCAATATGCAGTCACACTTTCTGATTATTACTGGTATGTCAGGTGCTGGTAAGACTCAAGTCGTAAGAACCTTGGAAGATTTAAAGTTTTTTTGTATTGACAATCTGCCGGCAACTTTAATTCCTAAATTTGCAGAGCTTTGTCGCCAAACTTCAGAGGACAAAGTTGCATTAGTTGTTGATATTCGCGGCGGTCGTTTTTTTGATAAATTATTACAGGTATTGGATGAGATGGAAGCCAGTGAACAGAAATATGAGTTGCTGTTTCTTGATGCTTCTGATGCTACTCTTGTTCGTCGCTATAAAGAAACTCGTCGGCGTCACCCGCTGGGAGAACGCAATACATTATTGAAGAATATTACCTGTGAGCGTGAACTTCTTGATCCATTGCGTGAGAAAGCAACCTATATAATTGATACTACTGTTTTGAGTACAGTACAGCTTAAAGCGAAGGTAACAGAGCTTTTCGGTGAGGGTTCTACTAAAGAGCGTATGGCTATTGTGGTGCGTTCCTTTGGTTTTAAGCATGGACTGCCTATGGATAGTGACCTTGTTCTTGATGTACGTTTTTTGCCTAATCCGTTTTATGTAGAGGAGCTTCGGACTATGACCGGCAATGAGCGTGCAGTTGCTGATTTTATTTGTCGTTATCCGCAAACGTTTCAATATTTAAAATTAGAGGAGCAATTATTGGATTTTCTTGTGCCTCAATATATCAATGAAGGCAAAGCTCAGTTAGTTATAAGTGTTGGCTGTACAGGCGGTCAGCATCGCAGTGTATTTATTGCTAACAAATTATATGAATATTTACAGGCTAAAGGCTATAATGTGGAAGTTACGCATCGTGATATTCCCCGTAAAAAGTAAGGGAGGCATTTTATGGGTTGGATAAGTTGGCTGTGTCCTGGTATAAATTTAAAACGCTGGCTGTTGCTTTTTGCAGCAGGAGTTTTGCTGTGTGCTTTAGGATTAGCGTTGTTTTTTAATTATCAGCTGATGGGAAAAGCTGAAGAAATGTTATTCAAAATGACTTATCTGACTACAGGAAGTTATTCTAATGTGCTAATTATGGCGATGGGTGCTGCCTTTTTGTTTGCAGGCTTTGCTGTAATGGTTTATGGAACAAGGCGTTTGATAAGTTCAGTTGTATCTGTTGTAGTGCCTGATAAAAATGGGTCATTAATGGAAACTATTTTTATGCAGAGAAAGTTGACACGCGGACCTTCGATTACCGTTATTGGCGGCGGCACAGGTCTTTCAACTTTACTGCGTGGAATGAAATATATTACAAATAACTGCACTGCTGTGGTAACTTCTGCTGATGACGGCGGTTCTTCAGGACGTTTGCGCAAAGAGCTTGGTATTATTCCTCCAGGAGATTTGCGTAACTGTCTTACTGCTTTGGCAGATCGTGAGCCTCTGATGGAAAGACTTATGCAGTATCGCTTTCAAGGTGATTCACCTTTAGCGGGGCATTGTTTCGGTAATTTATTTATTGCAGCTATGGCACAGGCAGAAGGTGGTATGGAGGCTGGTCTTAATGCGACAAGCCAAATTCTTAAAGTACGCGGTAGGGTAATTCCGTCAACTTTGGCAGATATACAGCTGCAGGCACAAATGACAGATGGCAGTTTGGTTACTGGTGAGTCTGAAATTCCTAAAGTTGGCAAACGCATAAAAAAAATGCTTATGCTGCCGGAAAATGCAGCAGCTGCTAATGGTGCGATTGATGCAATATTGCAGGCAGATGTATTGATTTTCGGACCTGGAAGTTTATACACAAGTGTTATTCCAAATATTTTAGTGCAGGGGATTCGAGATGCTGTGCTGCGTTCGAAAGCTGTAAAAATTTATATTTGCAATGTTATGACTCAACCTGGCGAAACCGATAACTATGGTGCTTATGAGCATGTTAAAGCATTAATTAACCATGTTGGTGAGCAATTTTTGGATTATGTTATTGTCAACGATCAAGATATTACGAAAGAGCAGCTTTATCAGTATAATGCTGAAGGTTCTATGCCGATAACACCGGATATAGAAAAAATACGAGCCTTAGGAATCACTGTTATACCGGCTCGTTTAATAAGTAAGGACGATCTTGTACGCCATGATCCACGTAAACTAGCGCGAGTATTAATAGCTTTAATATATCGATTGCGGCTTTTTGGTAAGGGAATACAGTTTTTTGATTATTTCTTTATGCGTCAGGGAATGCGTAAGCTGTATAAAAACGATCAATCCCAAAAATAATCTACAAATATATTTGTAAATAAATAGATAGAGGGGGAGAGCTTTTGTCTTTTTCCAATGATGTAAAAAATGAATTATCTCGCATTGAAACTAATAACGCAGCAGGAGATAAGGCAGAACTTTTAGGATTTTTGCGTATGAGCGGCGCTATAGTTATTCGCGGTATGAACGTAGGAATTAATTTTTCTACGGAAAATGCAGCTTTAGCAAGAAGAGCACTGCAGCTATTAAAAAGCAATTATCAGGTGCAGACAGAGGTAGTGATTACCCGTTCACGACGATTAAAGAAAAATAATCGTTATCAAGTTCAAGTTATTCCTGCTCCGCAGGTTAGCAAAGCTTTATATGAACTGCAGCTTTTGAGTGTGGAAAGTGATTTGAAAAATCCATTGCTGATAAATCATGAGTGTAAGCGTACTTTTTTAAGAGGGGCTTTTTTAGGCGGAGGCAGTATCAGCCGCCCTTCGAGTGATTATCATTTGGAGATGGTGACAGGTAATGAAGATTTTGCACATACGATAATTAAGGTCATGCAAACATTTTCACTAAAAGGTAAGCTTACAGACAGAAAAAATGAATATATTGTTTATTTTAAGGATGGGGAAAGTATTATTAAATTTCTTAGCGTGATTGGTGCACATAATGCGATGATGGAACTGGAAAATGCCCGCATTGTTAAAGAAATGCGCAATAATGTTAATCGTGTAGTAAATTGCGAAACAGCTAACTTGAACAAAGTAGTTAAGGCTGCAGTAAGGCAGGTTAATTGCATAAAATATATTGATGAAAATATGGGACTCAGTGAACTGCCTCAGGCTTTACAGGATACAGCTCGTCTGCGTTTGGCATATCCTGATGTTTCTCTTAATGATTTGGTTGAATATTCCGGAGGCTTGGGTAAATCCGGCATTAATCATCGCTTGAAAAAATTACAGGATATTGCTGTTGGTTTAGGCATGGATTTGGAGAAAACAGATAAATGATAAAAAAAATATTATGTATTGTATTGGCAGTGTTGTTACTGTTTTGTTTGGGCGGCGGAACCCTTTGGAAATTAAATGAAGCTCGCTGGCGTGAAGAATATCTCGCCTATAAAAAATCAGCAGCGCCAATTTTAATGTATCATGCTGTTGGCTTAGAAGAAGGGTCTGATTGGCCTGCTAATTTAATTATGAAACCAGATTTATTTGAATCGCATCTGCGTTATTTAAAAGAGCAGGGTTATAATATTGTTACTGTAGCAGAGCTGGCAGAACGCTTACAGCAGGGGGATAGCGTAGATAAATATATAGCATTGAGTTTTGATGATGGTTATAAAAATAATTACAGTGTAGTATTACCGGTTTTGCAGAAATATAATGCTAAAGGATCTTTCTTTGTAATCAATAAGGATTTGGGTGATGCAGAGCATATGAATGAACAGGAAATAAAGGCTCTGATTGATGCAGGGATGGAACTTGGTTCACATACTTATACGCACAATCCTTTGGCAAAAATTGAAGAAAAATATCTTGTTTGGGAACTTGATTCTTCGCGTTATTGGCTGAAGAAAAAATTTGACGGTTATATTGTCAGAACCTTAGCTTATCCTAATGGCAGTTATAATTCTAAAGTTATTGCAGCTGCCAAAAAATATGGATTTTACAGAGCACTTACAGGACATATAGGTGTAAATACAGCGACAACATATGCAGTAGCACCTATGGAAATGTATAGAGTAACTGTGTCTGATGACGGCAACGGTCTGGCAGGCTTTAAAAAGCGCTTGGAACAGGCTTATTTCTTTGGCTTTTTGCAGACAAAAGGTTTTGATATAAATGTAATACGTGATTTGTTCGTTCAATAAAAAGTGAATGATTTATTTGTAAATAGAGCTGTGAAATGCTGATTGCTGCTTTAAAGTTATACTTGCAAACATAGTTCTAAAAAATCCTTGCCAAATACTGTAAAAAACGGTAAAATAAGACAAGTGATAATATTTTTTGGAGGTAGTTGTGATGAGAAAACATATTAAAACTGTTAATAAAGCAATGCTGAACAAAACTCTGCGTACCGGCGGCTGCGGTGAATGCCCTGCTTCCTGTCAATCCGCTTGCAAAACTTCCTGCACTGTTGGCAATCAAGTTTGTGAGCACTGCAAATAAAATTCTTGCATAATGCAGCTCCCTGTTTGTTGCAGGGGGCTGTTTTACTATGTAAAAGGTATTTAGAGAGGAAAGGTTGAAATATATGTTGATACATAAGATGCGTCTTGATGACTATATGGCAGTACTTGATATTAACAGCGGTGCTGTTCATCTTGTTGATGACGTTATTTATGATTTACTTGATTATTATGACGGCACTAATGATGATGAAGCGATGGCTGCCATAGGAAATAAATATAGTGAAGAAGATTTACGTGATGCATTGGCAGAGATGCACACTTTACAGGATGAGGGTTTACTTTTTAGTCCTGCTTTTGATGTGCCGCCTACTTTTGCAGAGCAGCCGATTGTTAAATCTCTGTGCCTTTTGGTGACACATGACTGCAATCTTCGCTGTGGCTACTGCTTTGCAGATACAGGTTCTTTTGGCGGCTGCCGTCAATTGATGAGTAAGGAAACAGCTGAGAAGGCAATCGAATTTGCTATTGAGGGAAGCAAAAAGCGGCATAATCTGGAATTGGATTTGTTTGGCGGAGAACCGCTTATGAATTGGCCTGTTGTAGTACATATTGTTGAGTATGTACGCCGTCGAGAAGTGGAAACTGGTAAAAACATTAAGCTTACACTTACAACTAATGGTACACTGTTGAACGATGATAATATTAAGTTTCTTAATGACAACAGAGTTATGCTCGTATTAAGTTTAGACGGCAAAAAAGAAACACATGATGCTATGCGTCCTTTCCCAAATAAAACAGGAAGTTATGATGCTGCTGTACGTGGTTTTAGAAAATTAATTGACAGCCGTCAAGGAAAAAACTATTATCTGCGCGGCACTTATACGCATTTCAGCAAACATTTCTGTGAAGATGTTTTGGATATGACAAAGATTGGCAAGGAAATATCAGTAGAACCTGTTGTGGGAACAAATGAAGCTTGGGTTCTTACGGAAGATGACCTGCCTGTTATATTTGATGAATATGATAAATTGGCACGTGTATATCTGCAAAAACGCAGAGAGGGCGAACCTTTCGACTTTTTCCATTTTAATGTAGCCTTGGATAACGGCCCTTGTGTTGCTAAACGTCTTGCTGGCTGTGGTGCAGGTCATGAATATTATTGTATAACTGCTGATGGTGATATTTATCCGTGTCATCAGTTTGTTGGTCGTGATAAATATAAAATGGGAACCTTAGATACTGGCGTTGTTACTCCTGATATGGTACAGAAGTTTAGACATACACACGTAATGACAAAGCCGGAATGCAGCAGCTGCTGGGCACGTTTCTTCTGCAGCGGAGGCTGTCATGCTAATGCAGATTTAATTAATGGAGATATTACTAAACCGTATGAGTATGGTTGTAAATTGCAAAAGAAACGTTTAGAGAATGCTATTATAGTTCAGGCTGTATTGTCTGCTGAAGCACAAGAAGGGGAAGATTTACGTCCTCATATAAATAACTTCACTTACGAAAAATAAATTATTTTCTGGCATTGTTTAGCATACAATGCCAGATTTTTTTGTTAAAAAATTAGAAAAAAGCAAGAAAAAACGAAGAAAATTTAAGAGGACTTAAAGCGATAAAATGGGCATTTCTAACCACACTGAACCTAGTGTATCGAACAAAAAATGTAAAAAAGTAGCAAAAAAGGTGTTGACATAAGGAGAGAGGCGTGGTATTATATACAAGTCGCTGAG
>CAZQQK010000024.1:0-19171 GCA_964595445.1 uncultured Phascolarctobacterium sp. | reverse complement strand
ATTATACACATATTTTAATAGTTTGGATATAAGAAAAAAGAAAAATAGTAAAAAAGTTGTTGTTGTAAGTACTGCTGTTTCTTGACTGTACTTTATGGCTGTTATATAATATTGAAGAATATAGAGGTTATTTTAGTGCATGATGTTGTTGAATGCATTAGACTGACAAAAATCTTGTAGGGCGTGTAACCTTTCGATCATAACGTCTGGGCGAAAAGTTACAGGCTCTATGTTATTTATGGAGGCAGCTGTGCAGCCAGTAAAAATTCGAATTCTGAGCAGTGATGATACACAGTCTCAGGCAACAGAACAAAAATATACCGGTACTATGACAGAAAAAAATGGCAAATATTATGTTATGTATAAAGAAGATGAGCAGTCTGGGCTGGATAATACAAAAACTACACTGAAATGGGATGCTGAACAGGTTGTAGTTATGCGTAGCGGCAGTGTAGATCATCGGCAGGAATTTAGGCGCGGATATGTTGATAAGAGTATTTATCATACACCTTATCTGAAGATTCCCTTGGTAACAGAAACAACATATTTGTATACATATTTTTGTAATGGTGTCTGGCATTTGGAAATGAGATATACACTGTATCATGAGGCAGAACCTTATGGTAAAATGAAGATTTTAATTGAGATTGAGGAGGATACTCAGGTTGGACATTAAGAATATTCTTGCTGCTGCGATTGTTGCAGCAGCCAAAAAGGCTATTGAACAGGGAACGTTGAAGGAAGGAACTTTACCTGAGGTGCTGCTGGAGGTGCCGCCGCAAAAGGAGTTTGGTGACTTTGCTACTAATTTTGCGATGCAGTCTGCTCGCAGCTTGAAATGCAATCCGAGAATGATCGCTCAGGCAGTAATTGATAATTTGGACTGTACTTATATTGCCAGAACTGAAATTGCAGGCCCTGGATTCATTAATTTTTATTTGAAACAAGACTGGATTTATGATATGTTGGCACAAATTATAGCTGCTGGAGAAAATTATGGCAACTTACAGAATGAGTGCAGTGAAAAAATTCAGTTGGAATATGTTAGTGCCAATCCAACAGGTCCTCTGCATGTAGGACATGGACGCGGTGCGGCAGTTGGCAGTGCCTTGGCTAATTTGATGAAAGCTGCTGGTTACGATGTAACTCGCGAATATTATATAAATGATGCAGGTAATCAAATTAATAATCTGGCGGCTTCTGTTAATGCCCGCTATTTGGAGCTGTTGGGACAGAAAGTAGAGTTCCCGGAAAATGGCTATCATGGGCATGATATTATTGAAACAGCAGAAAGAATTATCCGTATTTATGGTGATAAATTTCTGCAATTAACTGAACCGGAACGATTAGAACAATTCCGTACAATTGCACTGAAAGAAAAGCTTGCAGCTTTGAAAGAAGATTTAGCAGCTTTTAACTGTGAGTTCGATGAATGGTTCAGTGAGCAGACTTTGCATGATGCTGATGCAATTGCTAATGCTTGTAAGCTGCTGCGTGAACGTGGTTACCTGTATGAAAAAGATGGAGCTTTGTGGCTGAAAGCAACAGAACATGGCGATGATAAAGATAGGGTTGTTATCCGCGATAATGGTGTACCTACTTATTTTGCTGCCGATATTGCTTACCATCGTAATAAATTTGAAAGAGGCTTTGATAGGGTAATTAATTTATGGGGTGCTGATCATCATGGCTATATTGCCCGTATGAAAGCTGCAGTAGGAGCTTTAGGTTACAAGCCTGAGCAGTTGGAAGTATTGATTCTGCAAATGGTTAATCTGTTCCGTAACGGTGAACTGGTAAAAATGTCTAAGCGTACTGGTCAAAGTGTTACTTTGAATGAACTTATTGAAGAGGTTGGTACTGATGCTGCACGTTTCTTCTTTACAATGCGTTCTATTGACAGTCAGCTGGATTTTGATATGACTTTGGCAACAGAAAAGACAAATGAAAATCCAGTATATTATATTCAATATGCTCATGCTCGTATTTGCAGTATTATGCGACAGCTTGCTGAAGCTGAAATTAAAGAGATACCTGTTTCAGAATTAAAACTGAGTGCTTTGCAGGCACCAGAAGAGTTGGCATTAATTAAAAAGTTGGGTGAATATCCTGAAATGCTGCAGCGTTCTGCTCGTGATCGTGCTGTACATAATGTAGCACATTATGTACATGAATTGGCTGGTTTATTCCATTCTTTCTATAATCAATGCCGTATTTTAGGTGTTGAGAAAGATCAGCAGCAGGCACGTATTGCTTTGGTAAAAACAGTAGGACATGTTATTCGTCATGCTTTAGGTATTCTTGGTGTATCTGCACCGGAAAGAATGTAAAATAAATCTGATGAAAGAAAGGGACGGGAAATAAAATGACAAAGTATATTTTTGTAACCGGCGGTGTTGTATCTTCTTTGGGTAAGGGAATTACAGCTGCTTCTTTAGGTCGTTTGCTTAAAAGTCGCGGTTATCGCGTAACTATCCAGAAATTTGATCCGTATATTAATATTGATCCCGGTACCATGAGTCCGTACCAGCATGGTGAGGTTTTTGTTACTGATGATGGTGCAGAAACAGATTTGGATTTAGGGCATTATGAGCGTTTTATAGACATTAATCTGTCCAAAAATTCTAATGTAACTACTGGCAAAATTTATCAGTATGTTATTAATAAGGAACGCCGCGGAGATTATTTGGGCGGAACAGTACAGGTTATTCCTCATATTACTAATGAAATTAAGGAACGAGTTTTCCGTGTTGGCAAACAGGATAGTGCTGATTTTGTTATTACTGAAATTGGCGGTACTGTAGGAGATATTGAAAGTCTGCCGTTTTTGGAAGCTATCCGTCAGGTAAAAAAAGAAGTTGGTCGTAATGATGTATTATATATTCATGTAACTTTAGTGCCTTACATTTCTGCTGCTGGTGAGCTGAAGACTAAACCTACACAGCACAGTGTTAAAGAGCTTCGCAGTATCGGTATTTCTCCTGATATTATTGTATGTCGCAGTGAGAAACCAATTTCTAAAGAAATGCGTGAAAAGATGGCTATGTTCTGCGATGTAGATCCAGATGCAGTAATTCAGAATCTTACAGCTAAGAGCATTTACCAAGTACCTATGTTGATGGAAGAACAAGGTTTGGACAGTATTGTTCTGCGTAAGCTGGATATGGAAGATAAGCCTAAAGATATGAGCGGCTGGCATGATATGGTTTCACGTATCCTGAAAAAATATGACAAAAAGGTAAAGATAGCTGTAGTTGGCAAGTATGTTGCTTTGCAGGATGCTTATATCAGTATTACAGAGTCTTTGCGTCATGCAGCTGTGGCTAATGAGGCTGAGTTGGAAATTCATTGGGTAAATTCTGAGGAGATTGAAAACGCTGATGTTGACATGGATGCGGTAATGGCTGGAGTTGACGGCATCCTTGTACCCGGTGGCTTCGGCAGCCGTGGTGTTGAAGGCAAAATTAAAGCAATAAAATATGCACGTGAGCATAAAATTCCGTTCTTTGGTATTTGCTTAGGTATGCAGTGTGCTGTTATTGAATTTGCACGTCATGTATGCGGTATGACTGATGCCAACAGTTCTGAATTTGCACCAGAGAGCAAACATCCTGTTATTGACTTGATGCCGGAACAGTTAGATGTTGAAGATATGGGCGGTACAATGCGTCTGGGACTTTATCCTTGTAAAGTATATCCTGATACACTGACAAGTAAGGCTTATAACGAAGAATTAGTTTATGAGCGTCATCGCCATCGTTATGAATTTAATAATGCTTTCCGTGAAGAAATTGTCGGTAAAGGTCTTAAGCTTGGCGGTACATTGCCTAACGGTCGTCTTGTAGAGATTGTTGAACTGCCGCAAAGCGAGCATCCTTGGTTCCTTGGTGCACAGTTCCATCCGGAGTTTAAATCCCGTCCAACCAATCCGCATCCATTGTTCTGTGATTTCATCGCTGCAGCAGTAAAACATCATTAATAAAACTAAATAAGTGAAAATGCAGCTGTTTTTGTAAGAAATAGTTTGCAGTAAGTTTGTTCTGCTCCCCTCGGTATTACCTTAGGCGATAGTTTGCCGAAAGGCTTCTTGCCTGAGGGGAGTTGTTGTATTAGGAGGGAGTTATGTTAAAGAAAATTTTTATCAGCGCTGTTTTGCTTTTGGCTGTACTAAGCTTTGTTGTTTCGTTGCTGAAAGGTAATAATAATGATCAAAAAACAGTAACTGTTTCTGAACGTGTAGCAGTTATCAATATTGAAGGCACTATTGTCAGCGGTGCTGACAGTAATGATAATTTTTTCAGTCAAACAAATGGTGTAACAAGCGGCAGTATTATGCGTCAGATTCGTGAGGCAGCAAATGATGATAGTGTGAAAGCTTTGCTTTTGAGAATAGACAGCGGCGGAGGCAGCGCGACGGCTGCGGAAGAAGTAGGGCGTGAGTTGAAACGTTTTAAGGAAAAAACTAAAAAACCTATAGTTGCTGCTATGGGAAATACTGGTGCCAGTGCAGCTTATTGGATTGCTGTCTGCTCCAGTGATAAGGTATATGCTAATGCTACAACACTTACAGGCAGCATAGGTGTATATATGCCTTATATGAATACAGAAGAATTGTTTAAAAAGATAGGTATCAGCAGCAGTAAAATTAAAAGTGGGCCATATAAAGATATAATGACTAGTGACCGTGCTATGACACCTGAGGAACAGGCTATTTTGCAAAATATTGTTAATGAAATATATAATGAATTTGTAGCAACAGTAGCAGCAGGACGCAAGATGGAGGAAAGTAAGGTAAGGGTTTTAGCTGACGGACGAGTATATACTGGTCTTCAGGCAAAAAATCTTGGTTTGGTAGATGAAATAGGAAATTATTATGATGCTTTGGCAGCAGCTGGAGAATTAGGAAATATTAAACCTGGAGCTGATGGACTGCCGCCGGTTAAAGAAAAAGTTAAGCAGCAGCCGTGGGAATTTTTGTTAAGTGCGAAGATTGCTGATATGGTAAAAGGAGAGCTGCTGCATCAATTGACAAGCAGCTTAAAGCAGGAAAGTACTCCTGCTGCTGTGACGAGGTGATGAGCAATGCGTCGCAAAACTTTTGATGTGCTTTTTGAACCTAGTGCAGGTTTGAATGCTTTAGTTAAACAGCCTTGTCTGTGGCGCAGTGCATTTTATTTTACTTTAAGTGTTGGCTTTTTTACAGGTGTTCTTAGTAATTGCTGGCTGTCAGAACAGCCTTTGTCGATTCGCTTTGCTATTATTACAGCCACTGTTTTGATAAGTGCTACGGCACTTTCTCTATACGGCTTTTTGCTGCATGGTATAATGGAAACGTTTGGAGCTTTAGCTGGTGATCCAGTAGGCCTTATATGTTTGCTTGGATATACAACGCTGCCGTTTTTACTGCTTACTCCAGGTGCACTTCTGGCAGGCAAGCTTGGTTTTGGTGGGTTACCGCTCTTAGGTATTTTGTTTTTGATAGGCTGTTTATGGATGTTGTATCTTTTAGTGCGGACATTAGAGGCAGTTTATTTGGTGGATTGTTTTCGTGCATCAGTGACTGTTGTTTTCAGTATAATTTTGATGTATATTGTTTTTTGCTTGCCTTGGCAGCTCATTTTTGAACTTGTAACAAATAGTTTAAGATAATTTGTTAAAGGCAGCAGAAGAGCTTATTTTTAGGTTGCTAAAATTACGGGAAAGTGTCATAATTAACTAAGTTGGTATCTGAATAATTCCTTGAAGCAGATTGTTTGTTTTTATAATGAGCAGTTTAGCTTTGTATTATATTTGGAATTAAAGAGTAAGGAGTGTTGTGAATAATGAACAGAGAACTTTCAATGGAGTTTGTACGTGTTACTGAAGCAGCAGCAATTGCCTGCGGTCATTTGGTAGGCAGAGCTGATAAAAATGGTGCTGATGGCTTGGCTGTAGATGCTATGCGTACAGCTTTTGATACTGTCAATATTAAAGGTACGGTTGTTATCGGTGAGGGCGAAATGGATGAAGCACCGATGCTTTATATTGGTGAAGAAGTAGGTGCTGGCGGGCCAGAGGTTGATATTGCTGTTGATCCTATTGAAGGGACTAATTTGGTGGCTAAGGGACAGCCTGGTGCTATTGCAGTAATTGCTATTGCTCCGCGTGGCTGCCTGTTGCACGCTCCTGATATGTATATGGATAAAATTGCTGTAGGTCCTCGTGCTAAAGGATGTATTGACATTAATGCTCCTATTGGAGAAAACTTAGCACGTGTTGCAAAGGCTATGGAGCGTAAAGTTAGTGATTTAAATGTAGTGCTGCTGGATCGTGAACGTCACTATCCGATTATGCAGGAAATCCGCAAAGCTGGTGCTCGTATCTCTTTGATTACTGATGGTGATGTGAATCCGATTGTTGAATGCTGCATCGAAGGCAGTGGTGTACATATGTATATAGGCAGAGGCGGTGCTCCTGAAGGTGTACTTGGTGCTGCTGCTGTAAAATGTCTTGGTGGTGACATGCAAGCACGTCTTGTTCCAGAAGATGATGCACAAGTTCAGCGTTGTTTGAAAATGGGTATTACTGATGTAAATAAAGTGCTTATGCTTGATGATTTAGTAAAGGGCGATGATTGTATGTTTACAGCTACAGCTATTACTAATTGCAATATGCTTAATGGTCTGCGTTATTTTGGTGACGGTGTGCGTACTCATACTATTTCTGCCCGCTATAAAACAGGTACTGTACGTTTTGTAGATGCTATTCACAGCATGGATCGTAAAGTATTGGCAGTAAAACTGTAATTAATTACAGAATTTCAGGAGCTGTTACATTGTAACAGCTCCTCTTTGTAATAGAATAGAATCATAGAAAATGAAAGATTTATTAATAAAACAAGTTACAGCAGTTGCTGAAGTACAGCAGGCTGCTGAATATTGCAAAAGAAAAAAAGCGTGTATTTTAACCGGGTTAGCAGGAAGCAGTAAGTCGGTCTTTTTTGCTGCATTAGACACGCTTTGTAAAGAAAAGGGTACTCTGGTTTTTGTTACTGCTTCGCGTGAAGAAATTCGCACTTATCGCAGAGAACTAAACTATTTATATCCAGAACTGCCGATGCAGGAATTATATCCTGTAAGTCTTCCCCGTGTGCAGGCTGATACTCAGAGCCTAGAACTTCAGGCTGGCCGTGCTGCGGCGCTAAGGATGCTTTCTGGCGAGGAACGCGGTATTGTTTTTATTACAGCTGAAGCTTTATATCAGAAACAGCTGCGTCCCAGCAGCATTGCTTTTAAGAGTATGTGTCTGTCGGTAGGTGAAATAAAAGAACAGCAGCAGGTTATTGCTGAATTGTTGGAACTTGGCTATGAGCGTACACAGCAGGTTGATGCAATTGGACAGTTCTGTCTGCGAGGAGATATTCTAGATATTTTTCCTATTAATAGAAATAATCCTGTACGTATCGAGTGGTTTGATAATGAGTTGGATGCTGTACGCAGTTTTGATGTTAACAGTCAACGCAGTTTGGAAACTCTGGAAGATATTAGAATTGCCCCTTTGAAAGTTGATGAAAGTACCGCTTATGATGCTTCGATTTTTGACTATTTTAATAATGATGCGATAGTAGTTTTTGATGAGCCGGTACATATTTTTTCCATGTTAGATAAACTGGAAAAAGAAAATAAGGAATATGCAGCTGATTTATTTACCAAGGATGAAATTATGGTACAGTGTACAGCTGTAGGATGTTTGTTTGTTTCTGCCTTAGCACACAGTTATTTAAAACAGCTGCCTTCTTTAAGTATTCCTGTGCGTTCGGTTTCTCCTTATAATAAAAATACTAATCTGCTTATTGAAGATTTAAGCAATTGGTTGGCAGATGGAATTACTCCTCTTATTATGCTGTCAGGAAGTGTTAAAGCTCGCGGCTTTGCAGAAAATCTACGCAACTATCAGTTGAAAGGTGCGTTTGTACAGGATGATTTAAAGCCTGGTTTTGTTAATGTTACGTATGGTGATTTAGATCATGGATTTCGTTATTGGGATGAAAAATGGTTGTTGTTGACTGAAAATGATATTTTTGGCATACAGAAACGTAAACGTCTGCATACTAAAAATCAGGGTCAGCAGCTGCAATATTTTTCAGATATCAAGACAGGTGATTATGTTGTTCACAAAGTTCATGGTATTGGGCGTTATATAGGAGTAGAAAATGTTGAAATAGATGGTATGCACAGAGATTATCTGCTTTTGAATTATGCAGGTGATGATAAACTATATGTGCCTGTAGATCAGGTAAGTATGCTGCATAAATATGTTGGCAGTGAAGGCAGTGTGCCTCGCTTATCGAAGATGGGCGGTAAGGATTGGCAGAAGACCACGGCAAAAGCAGCTAAAGCTATTACTGAACTTGCAGAAGAACTGCTGCGTTTGTATGCACAAAGACAAATTATTCCAGGTCATGCATTTTCAGCGGATACTGAGTTGCAGAAAGAGTTTGAAGATGAATTTCCATATGAAGAAACTTCTGACCAATTAAGGGCTATTAAAGAAATCAAGGAAGATATGGAAAAACCTCAGCCTATGGAACGTCTGCTTTGCGGTGATGTTGGTTATGGTAAGACGGAAGTGGCAATACGTGCTGCTTTTAAGGCGGTAGTTGATGGAAAACAAGTGGCTGTACTTGCGCCTACTACTGTATTGGCACAGCAGCATTATCTGACTTTTAGTGAACGTATGCGTAATTTTGGTGTTGGTGTACGTATGCTGAACCGTTTTTGCAGTTCTAAGGAACAACAGCAGACATTGCAGGATTTAAGCGACGGCAGAGTAGATATTTTGATTGGTACACATCGTTTGTTGCAGGCAGATATAAGTTTTCGTGATTTAGGACTGCTTATTATTGATGAGGAGCAGCGTTTTGGAGTGGCGCAGAAAGAAAAAATAAAAAAATGGCATCTTGGTATAGATGTATTATCACTTTCTGCAACACCTATTCCTCGTACTTTGCATATGGCACTTGTGAATGGGCGAGATATGAGTGTTATTGAATCGCCTCCGGAAGATCGTCTGCCGGTAGAAACTTATGTAAGTGAATATAATGATGGTATGATAAAAGAAGCATTGGAACGTGAACTGCGCCGCGGAGGCCGTATTTATTATATTCATAATAGAGTGAGCGGGCTGGAACAGATTGCTGTAAAACTGCGAAAACTTGTGCCTGGTATAAATATTCGAATAGCGCATGGTCAGATGAATGAAACAATGTTGGAAGATGCTATGATAGGTTTTTATGAGGGCGATTGTGATGTTCTTTTATGCACAACAATTGTGGAAAATGGTCTTGATGTTCCTTTAGCTAACACTATCATTATTGATGGTGCTGAAAACTTTGGACTTTCACAGCTTTATCAAATGCGCGGTCGGGTAGGGCGAAGTTCACGTTTAGCGTATGCTTATTTTGTCTATAAACCAAATAAGGCTTTGAGTGAGATTGCCGAAAAGCGGCTGCAGGCAATTCGTGATTTTACAGAGCTTGGTGCTGGGTTTAAAATAGCTATGAGGGATTTAGAGATACGCGGTGCTGGAAATTTACTGGGCCCGCAGCAGCATGGGCATATTACAGGTATTGGTTTTGCTGCTTATTGTGAAATGTTGGAACAGACAATTAATCGCTTAAAGGATGGTAAAGAAGTTGTTTCAGAGCCAGAACCTGTCTTGGAGATTCCAGCAGATGCTTATATTCCTGATGACTATATTTCTGATCCACGTTATAAAATGGAACTGTATCGTCGCTTTAGTGAAATGGAATATGCAAAGCGAGATGATCTGATGGATGAACTTATTGATCGTTTTGGCAGTCCGCCATTGGAAGTGGAAACACTTTGGCGTATTGCTGCCTTGAAAGGATTATGCCGTATATTAAAGATTCGCGGCATTAATGTACGCCAGGGACTGATACGTATTACTTTTGCTGCTCATGCAATGGTAAATCCGCAGGCAGTTTTGCAGCTTTTAGGTATGTATAAGAACACTATGAGTCTTAAAAATGGAGCAGAAGGCCAACTGCTATATAAAACTGCTGGAATGAAAGAAACTCCTTTGAAATGGCTGGAACGTATATTGCCGTCTTTAATTTTGGAAATACCGGAAACCTGAGATTTATTTGTGTTTGAAATGAATAAAACAATGAAACGCAAATAGATTCTAATTTATCAAGGAGGTGAGAGCAGGGGTATGAGCAGTGATAAATTTTTACGCGGAGCAATGATTCTGACATTAGCAGGCTTGATGGTGAAAGTTATTGGTTCTGTTAATCGTATCCTGCTTTCACGTCTTTTGGGCGGCGAAGGTATTGGCTTGTACCAAATGGCTTATCCAGTATATCTTTTGTTGCTTTCGGTTTCTGCTGCCGGCATACCTGTGGCAATTTCTATTATAGTTTCTGAGTATCTGGCTCAAAAAGATTATGCAGGTGTGCGGCAGGTTTTTACAGTATCGTTGCGGCTGATGGTTTTTATAGGTGCACTGTTGGCAGTTTTTTTGGTATTAGCAGCTGGAATGTTGATGGATATGGGCATTATACAAGATGGCAGAGCTTATTATGCTTTGATAGCTTTGTCACCTTCTGTATTTTTTTCCACTGTTCTGGCAAGTTTTAGGGGATATTTTCAGGGACATCAGCTGATGACACCGCCGGCGTTATCTCAGATTATCGAACAATTTATACGTGTTGTGACAATGTTGATAATGGCTTATACACTGCTTCCCTATGGTTTGGAATATGCGGCGGCAGGAGCTGCATTTGGTGCTGTTCCAGGAAGTGTTATCGGACTCATAGTACTTGGAGGTTTTTATCGTTATTATCGCCATTTATGGAGCAGCAGAGAAGAAAAAGAACAGGTAAAGACAAATTCATTATTCAAAAGCAGTAAACTTATAAAACGTTTGTTGCTTTTAGCTTTGCCTGTTTCATGTGCTAACATATTAGTTCCTGTAACTGGCAGTATTGATGCATTGTTGGTACCAGCTTGTTTAATTGACAGCGGTTTCAGTGTAGCGCAGGCTACAACACAGTTTGGATATTTAGCTGGAATGGCACAACCGTTGCTGTTGATGGCAACAATACCAACGATGTCGTTGGCAACCAGTCTTGTGCCTGCTGTATCAGAAGCAATTACACTTAAAAAGTGGCAGCTTATTGAGCAGAAATCAGCTGTATCAATGAAAGTCTGCTGCTTGATTACTATTCCTGCAGCTATTGGAATGTATGTTTTGGCAAAACCTATAAGTTTACTGCTTTACGGGACATCAGCTGCAGCTGTAGCTATTATGCACACTGCTCCTGCAATTTGGTTTTTGGGAATACAGCAGATAACAACTGGATTATTGCAGGGAATAGGACAAACAAGTCTGCCTATGATGAATATGTTGCTTGGAATAGCCGCTAAATTAATAGCAGTTTGTAATTTGACCAATATAAAATATGGTATTGCTGGTGCTGCTTGGGCTACAAATATTAATTTTGCAGTAACAGCTTTGCTGAATTTGGTTGTATTGCAGTATTTTAAGATAAGGTTTGATTGGTTAATTGTTTTAAAGATATTTGCAGCTGCTTTATTTATGGGGGCAGCGGCATGGAAACTTGATGAAATGATGCAGTTTTTGGGAGCATCTTGGGCAACACTTATAGCTTTATTGGGGGCGGCTGGTGTTTATATGATACTGTTGCCTGTGTTGGGAATTATTAATAAACATGAGTTAAAACAGCTTCCAATGCTGAAAAAATTTATAAAATAACTAAGCGGAGAAAGAGGGTATAAAATGGGAACAATTACAATCGTTGGTCTAGGACCTGGTGCAGTAGGGCATCTTTCTTTGGAAACTATGGGACTTTTAAAAAGTGGTGCAATGGTTATTCTGCGTACTGCCGTACATCCTACGGTAGAAGAATTGAAAAAACAGGGTGTTGAATTCAGTTCTTGTGATGATTTATATGAAAAGGCAGATTCTTTTGAAGAAGTATATGATAATGTTGTAGAGCGTGTATTGCAAAAAGCACAGTTGGGAAATGTAGTTTATGCTGTACCAGGCAGTCCGCTGGTTGCTGAAAAAACTGTTGTTCTGTTGCGAAATGCGGCAAAAGAAAAAAATATTGAGCTTTGTATTAAACCGGCAATGAGTTTTTTGGATCTTGCTTATGTAGAATTAGGAATAGATCCTATTGCAGGTTTGCAGATTATTGATGCTCAGGATTTTGAGGCTATTGGCGCAGCAGGCGAACATCCGCTGATGATTACTCAGGTATACAGCAAGATGGTTGCAGGAGATTTGAAACTGGCATTGATGGATGTACTGCCTGATGATTATGAAATTTATTTTGTGAGAAATTTAGGATTATCGGATGAGGAGTGCCGCTTAATTAAACTATATGAGCTGGATAGACAGGCAAATATAGATCATCTTACCAGTGCTTACATACCGCCTATGGCTGTGGAACCATTGGAGAATATTTCAGCAGAAGAAGCTGCTGGTATTATTACTTTAGGAGATGATGAAGCACTTGAAGAAAGTACTGCGGTATCTGCTGAGGAGTTTTTACCGGATATTGCTTTTGATGATGTAGATATTCAGCCGCTTGTTGATGTAATGCGTACTTTGCGTGAACCTAATGGCTGTCCGTGGGACAGGGAACAGACACATACCTCTATACGCAGTAATATGATAGAGGAAGTTTATGAGTATCTGGAAGCAGTTGATAATGATGATACAAAAGGTATGCGTGAAGAATTAGGCGATATTTTAATGCAGATTGTTTTCCATGCACGCATGGCTGAAGAAGCAGGTAAGTTTGATTTGCAGGATGTTATTGACGATGTTGTTGATAAACTTATTCGCCGTCATCCGCATGTTTTCAGTGATATACATGTAGAAAACAGTGATGAAGTTCTTGTTAATTGGGAAGCTATAAAAAAACAGGAGAAGCAGGAGCGCAAGCATATTTTGGATGGCATAGCACAGGGACTTCCTGCGTTGTTGCGAGCTTATAAATTGCAGGGAAAAGCAGCAAAAGTAGGTTTTGACTGGTCTGATACTGATGGTGTATGGGCTAAAGTTCAGGAAGAAATTACTGAATTGCAGGAAGCCGTTAAGACTGGTGATACAAGAGCAATTGAAAGTGAAGTTGGCGATGTACTTTTTGCAGTTGTGAACTATGCTCGTCATTGTAAAATAGAAGCTGAAACTGCTTTAAACGGAACCAATAACCGTTTCGCTTCTCGGTTTGCTTATGTTGAGCAACAGGTTAATGCAAGCGGTAAAACATGGAAGGATTTTGCTTTGGAAGAATTGGATAAATTTTGGGATGAAGCTAAAGTGCTGGAAAAAGCAGCAAAATAGATTAAAAAACTTTTTTTAGGAAAAAAATACTAATTTAGCTTTATTCTACAAATATTTTCGCAAAGGACTTGCAGGAAAAGGATTTAGAGTGTAGAATACTATTATTAATCAATCTGAGTTACGTTACGAAGTTTACGTGCTCTGCAAGCATTGTATTAAATTTAAAAGTTATATTGAAGGAGGAATCATTAATGAACAAAACTGAGTTAATTGCCGCTGTTGCAGAAAAAGCCGGCTTAACAAAAAAAGATGTTGAAAAAACTATTACCGCTACTTTGGAAACAGTAAAAGAAGTAGTTGCTAAGGGTGACAAAGTACAGGTAGTAGGCTTTGGCACTTTCGAAGCACGTACTCGCAAAGAACGCGAAGGTAAGAATCCTCAAAATGGTGAGAAGGTAATCATTCCTGCTGCAACCGTTCCGGCTTTTAAAGCTGGCAAAGCTTTTAAAGATGTTGTAAACGCAAAATAAGCTGCGTTTGTATTGTGCCCGGCTCTCGCAGTCGGGCATTTTTGCTAACAGCTGATTTATAACGGCTAATTTGTTTTACTAGACACGTATATGGAGGGAGATTAATGCGAAGGCAGCAGAAAAAACGTAAATCTAATGGATTTCGGCTGACTATATTGTTGCTTATCCTTGCATGTATTTTGGTTGTTGGCAGACAAGAGTACGCTATTTATCATATAAAACAGGAACAGGAAGCAACACAGCAGCGTATAGATACATTGAAAAAACAAAAAGCGGAGCTGGAAATAGAACGAAAACGTCTTGATGATTTGCGTTATATAGAAAAGCTTGCCCGTGAAGATTATAATATGGTTGGGAAAAATGAAGTTCCGCTGTTTATTGTAGATGATAAAAAATAAAGCAGGACAAAGCTTGAGATTTGCCGTTATCCCTAAAAGTTAGACAAGAAATCTAAGGGTTGGGGAGTTACCTCAATTTTGTTCTGCTTTTTTGTTGTTGACACCGATAAATTTTAAAGAGTATAATACAATAGTATTAAGAATATTTAAGGGGGATTTTTTTCTCGATGTCACTTGAAGTAGGTGCAATTGTAGAAGGTGAAGTTACAGGCATTACTAATTTTGGTGCATTTGTACAGCTACCGGAAGGCAAAGTAGGTCTGATTCACATTTCTGAAGTTTCTAATGTTTATGTTAAAGATGTGCATGACTTTTTAAAAGAGCATGACAAGGTGAAGGTGAAAGTGCTGTCAGTAGATGCACGCGGTAAGATTGGACTGTCTATAAAGCAGCTTACTCCGCCGCCGGTTCAGCAGCCTAAGCCACAGCGTCCGCAGACTGAAAATCGTGAACGTCGCGGCAGCATGCGTCCGCAGAATGCAAGACCTATGCCTGCAATTTCTTTTGAGGATAAATTATCCAAATTTTTAAAAGACAGTGACGATCGTATGCTGGACTTGAAACGTAATACCGAGTCCAAACGCGGTGGTCGTGGAGCCAGACGTGAAAGATAACGTTTAGGCATAAAGGGCACTCCAAAGAGTGCCCTTTCTTTCATTGATTGAGTGTTAGTAGGTGGGATATATGCAGATACCATCATTGCTGGTTAAAGTGCAGAAGGCAATTAAAGCCAGTCTGCTGCCAGATCAGCATTATTTATTAGCTGTAAGCGGTGGAGCAGATTCATTGGCTTTGGCACATGCCTGTGCTGTCTTAGCACAGCAGGGATGGGGGCATTACAGTGTTTGCCATGTTGAACATGGACTGCGTGCTGCTGAGTCGCTGCGAGATATGGAGCTTGTAAAGCAGTTTTGCCGACAGCATAAATTACCTTGCTATGTGGAACGAGTAGATGTACTTTCTCTTGCAGAAGCAGAACACTTATCTTTGGAAGAAGCTGCAAGAAATCTGCGTTATGCTGCTTTGCGCCGTACAGCATCAGCTGTTGGGGCAAAGATGATTGTAACGGCACATCATCGAGGAGATCAGGCAGAAACAGTACTTATAAAGTTACTGCGTGGAGCAGGTTTAGATGGTTTAGCTGGTATGCGCAGCTGTCAAAATGATATTATAAGACCGCTGCTTGCGATTGACCGCAGCGAGCTTGTTAATTATTGCCGACTGACAGCAACGGAATATTGTATAGACAGCACAAATGCTGATACAGTTTATACACGCAATCGTGTGCGTCTGCTGCTCTTGCCGTTATTGCAGAAACAGTTTAATCCAGAAATTATACCAACGTTGGCACGTACAGCCAATTCGTTGGCTCAGGATGCCGATTGTCTTACACAGTTAGCAGATGAATTATACATACAGTCAGCACAAATAAAAGCTGACAGCATCAGTTTTTCGGCAGCTGTACTTATGCAGCAGCCAGCAGCTTTGCGACAGCGGCTTTTGCGGAGAGCATATTTTGCTCTTGGCGGTAAGGAACTTAGTTATGAGCGAACCTTGGCTTTAGAAAGCTTATGCAGAAGCCGCATAGGAGGCAAACTTATTCAGCTTCCTGGAAAAATAGCGGCTGTATATAAAAAAAAGCAGATTATTTTTATTAAGTCAAGATAAGGCAAAAAGGAGATAAAAATAATGAATGAAGATATTAAAACTGTTTTACTGACAAAAGAACAGATTGAAGCTCGTGTACAGGAAATGGGCAGACAGATAGCTGCTGATTATCAGGAGAAAAATTTAGTTGTGATTATTCTGCTGAAGGGAGCAGCTTGGTTTGCTACAGATTTGACAAGAGCTATTAATTTGCCGTTGCGTGTAGATTTTATGGTTGCTTCTTCTTATGGAAATGGTACTACTACCAGCGGCAGCGTAAAAGTAAAACTGGATATAAGCGAAGATATTAAAGGCAAAGATGTTCTGGTTATAGATGATATTATTGACAGTGGTGTAACCTTTGCTGCTATTACGGAGATGCTGCGTCATTATAAACCTGCAACTTTGAAGACTGTTGCTCTGTGCGATAAGGCTGAGCGCCGTCAAAATGGAATGCAGGCTGATTATGTTGGTTTTAAAATTCCTGATGAATTTGTTGTTGGTTATGGTTTAGATTATGCAGGTGACTATCGTAATCTTCCTTATATTGGAATTCTTAAACCAGCTGTTTATGCTCGAAAATAAAGTTTTAGCCTGTAATAGTATAAATTAATCAGCTGGTTTGATAAAACTATTGCCTGTTTTAGCTATCTATAATATAATAAAACATTATGAGCTTAGTGGAAGGAGGCTATGTGCTTGAATAAATTTTTTAAGAATGTTCTTTTTTATTTGCTGATTATCATGGTAATTATTTGGACGTTTGATAATTTTACTGAAAAGAGTGCTAAATCTGCTGATATTAGTTATACCAGTTTTATGCAGCATGTTCAGCAGGATGAAATCAAACAGGTAACTATTGTTGATAATGTTATCAGCGGTAAGTTAAAAGACGGCAAAGAATTTTCTACTATTGCGCCTAATGACAGTAAAATGGTAGAAAAATTGGAAGCTAAGAATGTTGATATTAAGGCTGAGTTGCCGCCGCAGCCACCATGGTGGATGAGTATTCTTAGCTCTATTCTGCCGATGCTGATTATTGTTGGTCTGTGGTTCATGTTGATGAATCAAGGCGGTGCAGGTGGAGGCAAGGTGATGAACTTTGGCAAGAGCCGTGCACGTCGTTATGATGAAGAAAAATTGAAAATTACATTTAAGGATGTAGCTGGTGCTGAAGAAGCGAAGCAGGAGCTGGAGGAAGTTGTAGAATTTCTTAAGCACCCGCAGAAATATAACGATTTAGGAGCAAAAATTCCTAAAGGTGTCTTGCTTTACGGACCGCCTGGTACTGGTAAAACATTGCTGGCAAAAGCTGTTGCTGGTGAGGCTGGAGTTCCTTTCTTCAGTATTTCTGGTTCTGATTTTGTGGAGATGTTTGTAGGTGTTGGTGCATCTCGTGTACGTGACTTGTTTGATCAAGCGAAAAAGAGTGCTCCCTGTATTGTCTTTATCGATGAAATTGATGCCGTAGGACGCCAGCGCGGAGCAGGTCTTGGCGGTGGGCACGATGAGAGAGAACAGACTCTTAATCAGTTGCTTGTGGAAATGGATGGTTTTAGTGCAAACGAAGGCATTATTATGATTGCTGCTACAAATCGTCCTGACATATTAGACCCAGCGTTATTACGTCCAGGTCGTTTTGACAGACAAATTGTTGTAGATCGTCCTGATATTAAAGGCCGTACTGAAATTTTGAAGGTACATATAAAAGGTAAACCAGTTGCTGCTGATGTAGATCTTAATGTTATTGCACAGCGTACACCTGGCTTTACTGGTGCTGATTTATCGAATTTAGTTAATGAGGCTGCATTGCTGACTGCCCGTAAGGATAAAAAGACGATAAATATGCCCGAAATGGAAGAAGCTGCTGAACGTGTTATTATGGGACCGGAACGTAAAAGTCGTGTTATCAGTGATAAGGAAAAACGTCTTACAGCATATCATGAGGGCGGACATACTATTGTCGGAATGCTTTTGGAGCATACTGACCCAGTACATAAAGTTACAATTATTCCTCGCGGTCGTGCTGGCGGTTATACCCTTAGTCTTCCTAAAGAAGATAAATATTATGCAACTCGCAGTGAAATGCTGGATGAACTGAAAGTTCTTTTGGGTGGACGTGTTGCTGAAGCTTTGGTGCTTAAAGAAATTTCCAGCGGTGCCAGCAATGATTTACAGCGTGCTACTCAATTAGCACGTCAAATGATTTGCGAATATGGCATGAGTGAGAATATTGGGCCTGTAACCTTTGGTCATCGTCAGGATCAGGTGTTCCTTGGTCGTGATATTGCACGTGATAAGGATTACAGTGAAGAAGTGGCTGCAGAAATTGATAAGGAAGTACGTTCCTTTATGGAAGATGCTTATGCTGCTACTGAAAAACTTTTGACTGATAATATTGATAAGCTGCATGTAATTGCTAAGGCTTTGATAGAGAAAGAAACCTTGGATGAAGAAGAAATTAAACAGCTTATAAAATATGGTCACATTCTTACTGCTGAAGAAAAGCTTTATCTTGTACAGCAGTCTGTAGTTGCAGAAGAAACTGCGGCTGAATCAGAAGAAGTTTCTGCTAACACTGAACAGAACTGAGATCTTCTGAAGTAAAAAATATTGAAATGTCTGCATTCTAGTGAATGCAGACATTTTTTATATATTACGTTAAGATGATTATAAATTTATAGACTTGAAAAACTCAAGGAAGATTTCTGCTGGAGATGACATTCTAATTGTAAAACATTTGCTCGAAACATAAGGTTGCTTCAATCGAAGGCAGACGGTTCACATTGTTGGGCAAAGCATCGTCAGCCAGTGAAGGTACAACAGCTACACAAAGTCCACTGCCTGTAAAAGTGATGGCACTTTCAGCGGTGGCAGCAACAAAGGCTATATGTGGTTTTATTGCAGTTTTTTCAAAAGCGCTGCGCAGAAGATTGTAACTGCCATAATTGCAGCAAAGAGGTAACTTGTTCAAAGCATATTTAAGATTAATAGTATTTTCTGTACTGCATAGAATTTTTACCTGCTGCAAAAACTCTTTCCCAGTTTCTGTAAGTTCAATATGTCGTTTAACACGCTGCATTTTAAACAATTAAACACCGTAATTTTTTCAAAGCTTTTATTTGTATACTGAGGGCAGAGTGTACTATATGTAGTCGTTTGCAGCGGCACTTAGATTTTCTATTTCTGCTGTAATGATAAAATTACGATAAAACTCAAAGTACATAGTTCATGACTTCTTTGTATGAATTATTGGACTTTATTCAATCACTTGTAAAT
>CAZQQK010000023.1:0-19451 GCA_964595445.1 uncultured Phascolarctobacterium sp. | reverse complement strand
AATATTACTATTAAATATTTCTTAACTTCTTTATATTTTCTACATATGGTGCTTTAATGATACCGTATTCTGTGATAATACCGCTTATTAAATCAGCTGGAGTTACATCAAATGCCGGATTAAATACAGGAATAAAATCTGGTGCTGTTTTTTCACTACGAAATCTGCGTACCTCATCTGACTGTCGTTCTTCAATGGGTATTTCAAAACCTGTAGAAATATTTAAATCAAAAGTACTTAAAGGAGCAGCAATATAAAAAGGTATATCATGTGCCTTAGCCGTTAAAGCTAATCCATATGTACCTATTTTATTTGCTGTATCTCCATTCGCAGCGATACGATCCGCACCAACAACAACTGCATTTACGCCTTTTGTTTTCATTACCCACGCAGCCATATTATCAGTAATTAAGGTTACAGGAATTTTATCTTCTGCAAGTTCATAAGCAGTAAGACGTGCTCCTTGAAGCAATGGTCTTGTTTCGTCAGCATAGACCATTACAAGCTTACCTTGTTCATGTGCAGTACGCAAAACACCCAATGCAGTTCCCCATCCACAGGTAGCAAGTGCACCTGCATTGCAATGAGTTAAAACGACAGCTTTATCTGGAAGTATAGCAGAACCATTTTCACCTATTTTGCGATTTACAAAAATATCAAGTTCATATAATTTTTCTGCATATATTTCCAGCTGTTCAATAATCTCGGCTGGCATTAATCCGTCATTATATAAATGTCTTGCCTTTGAATATTGTCTTTCAGTAGCCCAAGAAAGATTAACTGCTGTAGGACGGGCACTGATGAGTTCATTACGTATATCTGCAAGTTCTTCCAAAAATTCTGATGCACCAGTACATTGACGTGCTCCCAGTACCATAGCAAAAGCTGCCGCAACACCAATAGCTGGAGCACCACGTACTTCAAGACGCTCTATAGCTAATTTAACTCGTTGGAAATTTTCACATTTTATATATTCCTGCTTTTGCGGCAATAAAGTTTGATCTAAAATCAGTAAGCTATCATGGTTCCAACACATTGTCTGCAACATAGCAAAATCCCCTTATAATTTGAAACCGCCAAATTCTTTCATACTACTACAGCAGCTACAATCTTCTTTTACAGGTTCACTATAACTAATAAAAGAAAGAATCAACTGCTGCATATTTTTGATGCTTCGGCCCATTTCTTCAACAACTTCGCTATGAGATAGTGGCGTCGCTGAAATACCTGCTGCCATATTAGTAACAATAGAACAGTTAGTATAACAAATTTCTGCTTCACGTGCCAAAATAGCTTCAGGCATATTAGTCATTCCCACAACATCTCCACCTAGCATGGAAAACATTTTTATCTCAGCAGCACTTTCAAAACGTGGTCCTTCAGTGCAAACATATACGCCATGTTTATGAAAATGAATATCCGTTTTTTCTAAAATCTTAATTACTTTTTCTCTTAGAACAGGACAGTAAGGATAAGTGAAATCACAATGCGCAACTCCACGCTCAGGTGAATCATAAAAAGTATTAATACGACTTTTTGTAAAATCCAACACATTATCACAGACAACAAAGTGTCCTGCTTTCATTGTTGGATTAATTGAACCAACTGCAGTAGTAGCAAAAATTTCTTTTGTTCCTAAACTTTTTACTGCCCATATATTAGCACGGTAATTAACTTTATGCGGTGGAACAGAATGATCAACACCATGACGGCTCACAAAAACAACTTGGTTATTATACATTTCTCCAATATTACATAACGCCTGACCATAAGGTGTATCAATAATCTTTTTTTCAAATCCTTTTAAAAGATCAGGATTATCAATACCTGTCCCACCAATAATTGCAATTTTACGCATTCATTTCTCCTCCTTTGAATCAAGTATATCTATCAAAGAAATTAACTCCTTTGGATTGTTTATACTATAATCAGGCCTTCCCTCATCCAGAATAATCTGCCAGGGAAAATAAGTGTAACGTACCGCAACAGTTGTAGTCCCTGCTCTATTCCCACTTTGTAAATCAAAAGGACTATCACCAACACTTATACATTCTTCTGGTTTAAGACCAAGCATATTACAAGCTTTCAGCATTGGTTCCGGATGCGGTTTACTTGCTTTAGTATCTCCTAAAGCAATAACTACATCTATATAGTCTGCAATCTGCAAACAATTTAAGCCTCTTTGCAACATGGGAGATTTTTTAGATGTAACAACAGCAATTTTTATACCTCGTTGTTTTAAGTGTTGTAAAGTACTTCTTACACCTGAAATAGGACGAATCATTTCATCGTGATGAGCGTTATTATAATCACGGTAAACTATACGCATTTCTTCAACAAGATCTGGACTTCCTGAAAGCTTTATCATTGCATCTGCCAACGGTAATCCAAATGTAGAAATTATATGCTGCCGTGATGGTACAATCCCAAGAACAGTGTTGCAAGTATATTCAAATGTAGAAATTATAAGCTCTATAGTGTTAGCCAAAGTACCATCAAAATCAAAAAGAACTCCTTTAATGCTCATTAAACTGATAAAATCTCCTTAATTCATCTTTAAATATTTATACAAATATATCATACCATAAATTTTGGGTATTTTAAAGCAAAAGACTATTACACTCCGATATATGATGTGTTCTCATAAAATTAGTTTAAGAGAATATCCATCAAAATAAGAGTATAATAGTCTTTTTTATCTCATTTGTCTTTTTTTGCAAACACTACTTCTTTAGGACCGTCGTTAACGGCATCTTCCGGTACAAC
The DNA here is from genome assembly GCA_964595445.1 of uncultured Phascolarctobacterium sp. GTDB lineage: Bacteria > Bacillota > Negativicutes > Acidaminococcales > Acidaminococcaceae > Phascolarctobacterium_A. Next base: position 16,685 of record CAZQQK010000023.1, on the reverse strand, counting down.
AACATCGTCAAAACTTATACTACGTGTATGTATAGTGTGATTCCATTCATGTTCATTCCTATGCCACCAGCCAATAGCTGTAATCGGTACCCAACTGTAAATAAAAATTGGATACAATAATAGATAAAACCAAGATTTAAAGGAAGCACGTATTTTCCACAATACCGCTACTGGGAAAATATATTGACCAATACCAATGATTGTCCATACTTCCAGTGGTAACACTTGATATAAGATATTTGTATAGAATGGTTTATAGCTGTAAATATAGCTGCACAATACAAAGAAAGTTGAAATCATCAAAAAGTATGGCTGTATTAAGTTAACAGTACAGTCGAGAACTACTAAATTACGTTCTTTAACAGCTTTTTTCAGCATTGGGAAAAGATAACGATTAGCAACATCAAAATGACCCTGAGCCCAGCGCACACGCTGATTCCAAGCAGCTTTGAAAGTAAGAGGTTTTTCGTCATAAATAATTGCGTCATGAGCCCATGTAGTAGGAATACCTTCCATCATAGCTTTCATGGTAAACTCCATGTCTTCTGTTAAACAGGTAGCTCCCCAACCATATCGTTTTAAAAGTTTACTGTCAAAGCACATACCAGTTCCACCAAGACAACAGCTTAACCCCATATTGTATTTAGCGAGATGCCATACATGATTAACAATCCAAAACGAAATAGAAAAAACGCCGCTGATCCATGTATCTGTCGGATTTTTACAATCTAGGTAAGCCTGAATAACTTGTTCACCATTACACAAACGACTATTCATTTCACGCAAAAAATCAAGATGTACTAGATTATCTGCATCAAAAATACATACTCCGTCATATTGTCTCTCCATTTTAAAAAGCTTATCGAACATCCAATCCATGGCAAAGCCTTTACCCTTACCAGTTTCACTGAAACGTTCATAGACAATCGCACCAGCATCACGTGCAACTTTAGCTGTATTATCAATACAATTATCTGCAACTACAAAAATATCATATAAATCATTATTGTAACGTAGCTTTTTTAAATTATCAACTAACTGGGCAATTACGGCTTCTTCATTATGTGCACAAACAATCATAGCAAAAGTTTTGCTTTCATCGTAAATTTTTACTTCTTTTTTCTTACCAAAAAGACCAAACCATGAAATAAAGAAATAATATACAGTAAAAAATATAATCACTAACTGTAATGGTATCATGATTATATCAAAATACGAACTCATTACTATACTCCTTTTCTGCCTAAATAACTAAATTAAATCTATAAGTTACTTATTTTTACCAGTTGCAGCACGATAAATATGATTTATCATACCTGCTATTGTATAGGTGAACATTGCTACAAATGGCCAAGCAGTAGGTCTTTCATACAGCATCACAGCACCAATAATTACAGCCATAATTACAGGCAGACGATACATTGGATTACCCTTGCCTTTGAAATCCGGAAACTTTACTTCACTGTACATAATGCAGGCAACAATCAGTGTTGTTATACCTAAAACAACTGCACTGAATTGAAATCCTGAAAGAACATATGTAGCAAGGAAACATGCACCAGCTGGTATAGGCATTCCTTGAAAATATCCATGAACAACTCCTGTATTGCAGTTAAAACGTGCTAAACGTAAACAGCCGCCTACAGCAAAAAATGCTGCAATAACCTGTCCAATAAGGCCTAACTCCTGTAATCCATATTGATAAATCATAATAGCAGGAGCTACACCAAAAGAACTCATATCACAAAGAGAGTCCATTTCTTTACCAAAATCACCACCGCCTACCCCAAGTGCTCGGGCAGCGCGACCATCCAAAGAATCAAATATAACTGCTATAATAATAAATACAGCTGCATAGAAAAAATCTTCTTGAAAAGTCTTAAAAATAGACAGCACACCAAAAATAAGACTCATAGAACTAATGCTGTTAGGAATTAAACGACGCCAATTCATTATGCCTTAATCCTCCCTACTACGGTTATGCCGCCAACTACTTTATCACCTTTACGAACTGTTATTTCTACATTTCTAGGAACTATAAGCTCTGTACTGGAACCAAATTTAATCATTCCATAAGTTTCGCCCTGCTTAAGATTATGACCAACAGTTACCCAGGAAACAATACGTCGTGCCAATAATCCTGCTACTTGAATTACAAGAAAACGCATACGACCATTATCAATACCTATAGCATGCCTTTCATTTTCAAAAGAAGCATTTTTCTCATAAGCAGGTACAAACTGGCCACAGGTATAGCGTTGATATTTTATTTCACCATCTAATGGTGCACGATTAGTATGCACATTAAATACTGAAAGAAAGATAGTCAGCTTAAATGCAGGTTCATTCAGGTATTCATCATCAAATATCTCTTCTACACCCATAACTGTACCATCAGCAGGAGAATACAGTATATCTGAATCATATGGTGCACTGCGGTGAAAATCACGAAAAAAATAAGCGAAATACACTGCCAAAACAACAGGTATTACTGCCCATACTGCTCCGAATAAACAATACACTATCGCAGCTGCAATTAAAGATACAATAATGAAAGGATAACCCTCTTTTACAATAAACATATAAAGCCTCGCTTTCCTGCGGATATTATTTTTTTGCGGAATGAAAAAAAGATGGCTGCTCATTCCATCATTTAATTATAATACACATGACTTCTTTTGTCTATTTATAACTCTCATTTTATCATAAAGTAAAAAATGCCGAATAAAAAACATAAATATGATATAATATATCCTTTCATAATAAAAAGAACCAGTATTTATATTAACTCAACTGGTTCTCTTATTATTGTAAATAAAACTAATCTTCATCAAGTTCATAAAGGCGTTTATATATACCATTAAGTTTCATAAGCTCTTGATGTGTACCGGTTTCAGCAATTTCACCATTATCCAGCACTATTATTTTATCAGCATTAATAATTGTAGATAGTCGGTGTGCAATAATGAATGTTGTCCGATTCTGAGCTAATTTATCTAATGCTGTTTGTATATGCTTTTCAGTTCTCGTATCTAAAGCTGATGTGGCTTCATCAAAAACCATAACCGGAGGATTTTTCAAAAAAGCACGAGCAATAGCTATTCGCTGTTTTTGACCACCGCTAAGTTTTACTCCTCTTTCTCCTACCAGAGTATCATAACCATCGGGCAATTCAGCAATAAAACTATCTGCTGCTGCCAAACGAGCAGCTTCTTTTATTTGTTCTGAGTCAGCCTGAGTTTTTCCATAGGCAATATTGAAACTTACTGAGTCACTAAAAAGAAAGACATCTTGCTGCACTAAACCAATATGATTACGTAAAAAGCTTTGGCTGTATTTACGTATATCTATTCCATCAAGCAAAATTCTACCTTCGTTAGGTTCATAAAAACGCAGAAGTAAACTGGCAAGAGTTGTTTTACCAGCTCCTGTTGCACCAACAAAGGCTACTTTTTCTCCAGGTGAAATATCAAGAGTAAAGTTTTTCAATATTGGTTTATCGTTTATATAACCAAAACTAACATTTTCAAATTTGATACGTCCTTTAATTTCACCACTGTTTATAGCATTATATACATCCTTAATATCTACTTTTTGTGCCATCATTTCGTTAAAACGATGAAATCCAGCCATACCTCGTTGATACATTTCTGTAAAAACTGTTAAACGTAAAATAGGTTTCATAAATAGATTTACATACAAAAGAAAAGCAACAAAATCACTAAAAAGCAGCTTATTCATAGCTATCATTATTCCACCGCAGATGAGTACAGCCAAGTTTGTTCCATTTGTAAAAAAATTTATACTGCCAGAAAAATAAGAAAGTATACCAAAAGATTCTGTTCGCACCTTAAGCAAGGCATTGCTTTTCTGCATAAAACGCTGTAATTCAAGATCTTCGTTAGCAAAAGCCTTAACCAAACGAATTCCACTTAAAGCTTCTTCTGCTTGAGCAGAGACTTCTCCTGATTTTTCACGACTACGACGAAAAGCCTGTTTCATTTTACGATTGATATAAACCGTATGAATTGTTTTTAAAAGTAATAATAAACTAATCAAACTTCCAAGATAAGGATTCATATACAACATCATAATCATTGTTCCTGCCATACTGATGCTGCATACGAGCAAGTCATTGGGCCCTCTAAAAGTCAATTCACTGATTTCTACTATATCGCTAGTAATACGTGAAAGCAGCTGACCTGTACGAGAATTATCAAAAAAGCGAAAAGACATACGCTCTAAATGAGTAAATAAATCTCTACGCATATCATTTTCTATACCAGCACTCATAATATGTCCGTAGTAATTTATGGCAAAAAGCAGAGCAAAATTTGCTAAATAAAGTACAAGCATTATTGATGCCAAAAATAGCATTCCAGAAACATTTTTTTCGGGAATTTCTACGCTTAATAAATGCCGTACCATATAAGGGAAAAGTAAGTCTAATATTGCTGCTAAACACGATCCTAACAAAACTCCTATAAGAATTAATTTATATGGTCGATAATAATGAAAATATTTTTGCAGCATGCTGCAATCTTCACCTTCTCTCATCTAAATTTTAATTAATTTTCCATATATATAGTCTATAAGCTCCTATAAGCTTTCCTTGCGGAGTAAGTGCTGGTGCTTCTACTGCGGCCAAAGATTGTCCATCAGGAGATATAGCAATAGCTTGGCATGGTCCTTCTGTAGGAAAAAAACTCTTTCTTTTACCTATTGCTAGATCTAAAACTAAAGCTCCATGTGCTTTATAATTATGTGTACGAACATTACGACCTATAGCACAAGCAGCTAAGTTATCTGCAAAAGCTACTTCTTCTATAGTTCCATCAGCCATATATTGATAATTAAAACTTCCATCCATATTAAAATTAAATATACTGTTATTGCTAGGATGTTCTACTGGTGTTGGTAATTGCCAGTTCTCTCTATTGAAAGTATTAATTGTTGTAAATATTACACCATACGGTGTAACAAAACCATCACGACCACTGGCATTGATATATGCCTCGTCTACTTGAGCCGGCTTAGAAATAACGCGTGACCAAACAGTTTTACCTTTTTCATCAAATAAAAATCCACGTCCATCACTTGTTGCTGCTGCCAAAAATTTACCATCTGCACCAAAATTAGGACTTCCACGCATAACCGTATTATCAAAAGGCGGCACAGGTGGAACGAAGGTGGAATCCAATAATTTACCTGTATTTTTATTTAACAAATACATTGTATCTTTATATTGCATTTCTTCACGAAAATCATAGGCTGATGTAGAAAATACTACTCTGCCATTATTATCATTAACATCACACCAATTTATCCAGCTATCAATCACTTCGTTATTAGGAAACTTCCACAACAGCTTACCATCAGCGCTAATAGCCAACATTCTTCCATTATAGCCACGAACACCATCTTTCCTCATAAGAAAGCGATAAGTATTTGCGTAAACATTATTTTCTCTATCAGTAACAATATGGACAATAGATGGATAGGAACGCTGTGAAGCATCACTGCCAACATAATCTGCACCTTTATATTTCCATTTTATATCTCCTGTATGAACATTAACAGCAAAAATATTACCTTCTGGACTTTGCTCACCAACTATAGCCAAGCTTCCGTCTTGCGTCAGAGCAAGAGAAACAAGTTTTCCTATGCCAAGTGAACGTTTCCATTTCTGCTGACCTTCTTCATTAAAAAGAAAGAGTTCACCTCTTTCCGTACCAACAATCCAGCCTTTTTCAGATTCAGCATAATGAACAACTGCTCTGGTAAAACCCATACGGTCATAGTTCTGCGTTGGAATGTCACCTAAATAAACACTTACACCATTATTATCGCTATTTATATGAAACTGATTCCATGGCGTTCTGCTGCCAGTAATCCAAAATAACGCACACCAAGAAACCAACAGCAACAACAGTGCCAAATAACCTTTTATTTTTTTCATAAATAAAGCACCGTCCAATCATATATCAGGCGAAACATCCCGTAATAATATCCTTGTTCAGATATTAGATAAATAATTTTACTGCCTACAACACCTATAACCAGTAAAAATAACACTGCACAACTAAATTTTTCTACTAACGGCCATTCCTGACTTCTTTTTTTGTTTCCAGCAAGAAAGAAACCTCGACTGACAACAGATAAAGCCAACGTTTGAGCTCTGCGTAAACAACGTGCTAAAAGAGGTTTCGCAATATATGGTAAATGACGTAAAATAGCAGTTCTGCCACTTTGACTGTCACTGCGAAGCTGCAATGCAGTAATAACTTCACCTGTTTCTGCAGCTAATACAGGCAAGAAACGAATTGCAGTTACCAGCATAAATGCCAGCTGTGGTGATAAACGCCATGCCAACAATGCTTGCAGCAATTGGCGAGGGTCACTAGTCCAACATACAAAAAGTCCTAGAGTAAGCATACTTGCTGATCGCAGTCCTTGAACCGCACCATATAAGATACCTTCACGATAAATAAATAAACCACCAGTAAGCTGTCCTAAAAATCCAGCTTCCGGAGAAATCAACACAAATAAAGGAGTTCGTGGCGTTTGTGCAAAAAATAGTGCCTGACTGAACATAGAACCCCATAGACCAAGCAACAATAAAATGGCTATTACTTTCCACTTATAAATAGATGTCCGTGCTGCTAAATGCAGTAACAAGGTAATAGAAAATAAAATAAAGAGAGTTCGCGGATTATCTACTGTAATCATCAAAACAGCAAAAAGAAATAGAAAAATAAGTTTTGTGCGGCCGCTTAAATTTTGAGCCCAAGCAGCATCATCAGTTCCTTCCCAAAGCTGTCTTACGGACATAATGCATCACCCCTTCTACAGTAATACAAGGCGGTATACCTATCTGTTCACAAATAGATAACAATACAGAAGGAGTAAGCCCGCCATTAAGCAACAATCTACTATTGCTTAATATATCATTACTATTATCATCAGCAATAATGACACCATCTTTTAAAACTATAACTCTGTCTGCAATCTGTGCTGCTAACTCAATATCATGCGTACAGATAAAAATACTGCCGCCAAGTGCTTTATAATGCAGAAGTAACCGACGTATTTCATGCAGACTTTTTTCATCCTGCCCTGTAGTTGGCTCATCAAGTAATAGTAAAGAAGGTTTTTTTGCCAACATAGCTCCTAAAACTACCCTTAAACGCTGTCCTTTACTTAGCGCCAACGGAAAATCGTTAGCATATTCAGTCAAATTTAACTGGCGCAATAATTTATTTAAATCAGCTTCCGTAATTATCTTATTTTTCCAACATAGTTCTTCTCTTACAGTATCAGCTAACAACATTAAATCTGGTTCCTGCCTAAGATAACCTATCTTACCAAGACACTCTTTTAAAGATTTATCTGATAATTTTATATTTCCCTGAACTGCTTGCGTAAGTCCTCCAAGCAAATTCATTAAAGTACTTTTACCAGCTCCGTTAAAACCCATAAGAGCTGTAATTTCACCAGCAATCAAATTAAAATTCAAATTTTTTAATGTTGGGTACTTGCTGCCTGGATAAGTATAAGATAAATTTTCAACAGTTAATAAAATATTTTTTTTTGCAGACAGTTCCTGCTTTTTATAGTCATGAAGTATTTCACACTCGTTTTGCAGCATACCTACAATATCCCTTTGAGAAGTTGTCAACCGCGATAAATTAAGCGCTCGACAAAGCTTTACGGTCTGTGGTTCGCGAAGTCCCAAATCTTCTCTGCCGGTAAGAATATCCCAAGCCTGCTCCATAATACCGTCATATATAATTTTACCTGCCTGCATAACTGCCAGTCGGTTAAAATAACTGCACAGTTCGTTAACACGGTGCTCTATCATTAAAATAGCAATTCCAGCTTCTTTATTTAAGCGCACTAAAAGCTGCATAAAACTTTGAACCCCTTGAGGATTCATTTGACTTACCGGCTCATCCAAAATCAAAAGCTTTGGTCTGGTAATCAAAATAGAAGCTAATGCCAATCTTTGTCGCTGACCACCACTAAGTTTATGAATACTATAATCTTCAAATCCTGCAAGACCAACCATCCCCAAAGTTTCTTTTACTTTTTGTTCTATAACCGCCGAATCTTCTCCTTGGTTTTCCAAAGCAAAACCTACTTCATCTGCAACAGTCATAGCAAATAACTGATCATCAGGTGACTGGTAAACAGTACCTACCAATTGACCTATTTTTTCCGGTGACCAAATAGTTACATCTTGTTTATGAAGATAAATTTTTCCTTTTAGTTCACCACGTTCCTCACTGCCTAAAAGTCCGCTTATAGCTTTTATAAGTGTAGATTTACCACAGCCACTGCGACCTGCTAACAGCAACATTTCTCCATCATTAAGCTGCAGATTAATATTATGCAGAGTAAACTGCTGCCTAGACGGATAGCGATAAGATAGATCTTCTATTTTCAGCATCACTATTCCCCCATTACCTGCAAAAGTTTATTCCCAGTCTTTGCTCCAAGCCAGGCACCTATACTGCTGTATACCAGTCCATTGACCAACATATATAATGCTAAGTACCAATCAGCATAATATAATCTATAAAAAAACATCATCTGTTCTAAATTTATAAAAGTTATCAAAGCATCTCCCAATCCTAATGATATCGCAACAAAGAACAGATATCGATTGCCAAGTAGTTTACGACTGTAAAAACCACTCATATAAATTATAAATTCCAAAATAACAATGTTTACACAAACACTTAACATTCCCAATGGTGTAAAATGTCCGAACATTAATCCTGAAAGCATATATTTTACAAGATACATAAGGGCAAGTACACCTGGTGAACGAAAAAGTACCAATAATGATACAACTAAAAGATACTGTAAAATTCCACTCAAAATGCCAGTTACTAATCCCGAAAACGGTCCAAGAAAAACGTGCAATAAGTCACCAATAACTGTTGTAGGTAATGTAATACCACCAAAAGCAAGGGCTGCAAACAAAGCAACTGTTATTGCACCTTTAGCACCTATTTGATATATACATTTTTTTAGTTTATAACTAAAAATAATCATTACAAAAAGGCAAATAAACGAAAATCCCACAGCAAATATTCCTATATTATGCTTTTTAGCAATAGTAAGAGGTATTTCCTGTATTTTTTCCTGTTCATTGCCGCTGACAGCTACACGCAAAGTGTAGTCACCTTCAAGAATTGTAAAATAATCTACATAAAGAGGAATTATAAAAGTTTGTGCTGGTTTTCCATCTAAAGAAATAAGTGCTGTAGTTTCATCAATATTTCCTGTTTCACCAGCCCATCCATGCTCGGAATCATCATTATTTTTTCCAGCTGTACATAAACCAGGCATAATCTTTCCCGTTGTTTTATCAAGTAATTGAGCTTTAAATTTTAACATTCGCACATCACGTTGTGGGTTGCGCATATCCAGCAAAAGAAAGGTTGCTGGGTGGTTAAAAACAGCAGACCAGTTAGTTGCCCCATCACCTGTCATACGATTACGAAAACCTTCCAATGTAGTGTCTCGAATATAAACTACTCCATCTTCGGCACGATCATCTTTATTGCCTAAATTGTCTACAGGTACTATTACACTTTGAATATACCAATTAAAATCCTTCTTGTTATATTTCTTTTCTTTATTAACGATTTTAGCATAAGAATCTGTATTACCCACAGACTCATACTGAAACTCTATTTTTTTTCGTTCTTCCCAACCATTATTGCTGCGTATTTCAACAGATATTTCTTTTTTCCCACTTACTAAACCATCATTAGGACGAATATATAAAAGGTCAAAAGTATGTCCAAAATCTGCTGGCAGAATCCAATTAGCTACAGCAATACCATGACCGTCTTCTTCACTAAGCTGCCATTTATCATTCGGTAAAGCAAAAAAGCCTTCTGGTAAATTTATTTTCAATTGAGCATTCTGCTCATGAGGAACATCAAAAGCAGTAACATTAACATATAAAGGCATTGTACTGCCACTATGTACAAGCTGAGTTTCCTGCTTATCAAGATTGTATGGATAAACAACCTCAATATTCATTCCTGCCCAAGCTATTTGCGACCATAACATTATAAATATAGTTAAAATTAAAGTTTTTATTCTCATATACCACACCTAAGCAAAGCATATTTTTTGCAACAATACAGCTTCATCTTTCTTGGTTTTCGCATCCACACGTGTTGTAATTTCAAGATTATTATTTAGCGGATTACGACTTACTGCAATATCTGCTGCATAAGCTTTGCTGAGAAGCTGCTCAGTAAAAACAGTATCCGGAGAGCCATCAGCTAAGAGCTTTCCTTCACCTAACAAAAGAATACGGCTGCAATACTTAGCAGCAAGATTAAGTTCATGAACGACCATCAACACAGTTTTCCCCATTTCTGCTAGCTGTTTAGCAAAACGAAAAATTTCTTCTTGATATACCATATCTAAACCTGTTGTTGGTTCGTCTAAAAACAATATTGGTGTTTGCTGTGCTAATACTTTTGCTAATAAGATACGTTGCTTTTGTCCACCAGAAACTTCTGTTACAGGTGTACTAGCAAGGTCTTCTGTTCCAGTATAGGCCATGCAGTCCAGTGCTAATCGTTTATCATCTTCACTTTCTTTTTCCCACCATTTGAGATAAGGATAACGCCCAGCCATAACAATATCCTGACCCGTATATCCAAAACCTACTTCTACATGCTGCTGTAAATAAGCAACTTTACAAGCCATTTCTTTATCAGTATATTTTTCAAGTTCTTTATTAAAGAAAAGTATTTTTCCTTTTTGTTTAGGCAGTATACCACGTATAGTTTTCAATAATGTACTTTTACCTGCCCCATTACAACCAATAATACCTACAATTTCTCCATTGCTTATACTAAAAGAAATATCACGAATAACACAGTGCTTATCATAACCAAGTGATAAATTCCTTACATCTATTATAACTTCTCTCATGTAATATCACCTCATAAAATTTTAATTTACAGTGATAATAAGCCTCATACAGGTATCGGCAAGATATAAGAGACTTATAAATAAAAAGAATATACAAAATATAATTATGCTCAATCTAGTATATTATACCACATAGTTTTTTACACTACAAATAGAAAAAACACCAGTCTAAATAATTAATAGACTGATGTTTATAAAAAAAAAGCCCTTACGCTCTACCGTAAAGGCTTGGATTCGAAATGGTCGGAGCGGCGGGATTTGAACCCACGACCTCTTCCACCCCAAGGAAGCGCTCTACCAAACTGAGCCACGCCCCGAATCACAAGGAATATTATACAACTTTAAAATAAGATTGTCAAGTAAATTTATATAATTTTTACACCTTCTGTATCCAAATCAAGAATTTGATAAATAGCCTTTTCATTATTTGCAGCAAATGCTTTTACCATTGCTTCTCCAATAATATTACAATCTGATTCTGGAGCAGCATAAGCCATAACAGTAGAACCTGCCCCACTGATAATAGCATTATAAGCCCCTGCATCTTTCGCAGCCGAAAAAACATCATCCAATCCTGGTATTAAGTGAGCACGATAAGGCTGGTGCAATTTATCATTCAATGCCATTTGCAAAAACTCATAATGTCCTCCCAAAAGAGCACCTACAAGTAAAGATGCCCGCGAAACATTATAAACAGCATCTTTATGTAATACAGTTTCTGGAATTGCCTGACGTGCTAATATAGTAGGCAGTTTCCTTTCTGGAACTACAGCAATAAATTTTAAAGGTTTAGCAGGCAGCATCCGCAATGAATGTGCTTTTTCCTGCTCCATATAACTTATAGTAAAGCCTCCATAAATTGCCGGGGCAACATTATCCGGATGACCTTCTATTTCTGTTGCTATATCAAGAAGTTCTTCTTTGCTATAATAATTATTGCACAAGGCATTAGCAGCATACAAACCTGCAACAATAGCACTTGAACTGCTGCCCAACCCTCTTGACATTGGAATCCGATTATTCATGGATACTTTTAATGCAATACGTTCATTGTCTGTAATCTTATTCCAAACTTTAAGAAAACTTGCAAATGCCAAATTACGTCCATAAGGTTTAAGATATTCTGCACCTTCTCCAATAACGTCCAGCTGGAAGCCCTTTCCATCTACAATTTCATAAGTAAGATCATTATATAAAGTACAAGCTAAACCCAAAGTGTCGAAACCTGGGCCACAATTAGCTGAAGTTGCTGGAACACGAACTGATACTTTCTTCATTTGCCAACTCCTTAAGCCAATTGGCTGTCCTCTACACGTATTACACAACTGATTTCTTCCACAACTGGAAGTACCCGCAGAATCTGCAAAGCCATTTGCAAATTGGCTTCTGATACGCTGTGCGTAATTACTACTATTTCCGCTTTATTGCTCAATACATCATTTGTTTGTACAACATTTCTAAGACTTACATTCTGAGCTCCAAAAGCAGCTGCAATAGCAGCAAGAGCCCCTGGTTTATCTGCTACTTGCAAGCGAATATATGCAGGTGCAGACATTTTATCAGGAGGACATAATTTCTTTTTCTCGAAACAGGTGCAACTTATGCGGCCTGTTGATTTATACTGCATATTACGTGCAATGTCAATAATATCGCTGCAAACTGAACTTGCTGTCGGCAAACGACCGGCACCAAGGCCCAAAAACATCGCTTCCCCAATAGCATCACCATTAACAAAAACTGCATTGTAAACACCGTTAACACCAGCAAGCGGATGTTCCAAAGGAATCATAGTAGGATTAACACGTAAGCTAACACCATTTTCAGGATCATTTTTAGCTATAGCCAACAGCTTAACTGCATAACCAAGATTAGAAGCATGTTTTATATCACAGGCTTTAATGTTTTCAATACCTTCTACATATACATCATCAAGGCTAAAACGCGTATTAAAAGCAATTGCTGCTAAAATAACAATTTTGCGAGCTGCATCCAAACCACCGACATCAGCAGCAGGATCAGACTCTGCATAACCTTTAGCCTGAGCTTCTTTTAAAACTTCATCATAATCAAGATGCTCATTAGCCATTTTAGAAAGCATATAATTGGTTGTGCCATTAACAATACCCATAATAGAAGTGATTTTATTAGCTGCCATACTTGTTTTCATTGGACCTATGATAGGAATACCACCACAAACACTAGCTTCAAACATAAAATCACAATTATGCTCATGAGCTAAAGGAAAAAGTTCTGCCCCATATTTTGCCAAAACATCTTTATTAGCTGTCACTACATGTTTACCACTCTTAAATGCTTGTGCAATAAACTCTTTTGCTGGATGCTCACGTCCTAATAATTCAACAATAATATCAATATTTTCATCATTTAATACTTCATCAGCATTATCTGTAAAATAATATTTATCACCATATTCAGCTTGCAAACTTACTGCATTACGATCCAATACTTTAGTAATTTTTACAGGCATTCCAACTTCTTTTGCAATTTTATCTGCGTTTTTTTCTAAGACTTTCAGTACACCACCGCCAACGGTACCAGCTCCTAAAAGTCCCACATTAACGAAGTCTTTCATTTTCTACCCCTCCATCGCAAATATATCGTAACCAAAAATTGTTATACCTGACCTAAAACTTCCAAACGTTTTACTCCATCAATCATGCGCAACTTATCCAATAAAGCTTCCAAATCAACAGTTAAATGTTTAGTTTCAATAGAAATGGTAGTATTTGCAACTCCCTGCAAAGGAATTCCTTGATTAATAGTCATAATACTGCCAGAATCATCAGCAACAGTATTAAGAACTTTTGAAAGAACTCCAGATTTATGCTCTAGCAAAAGTGATAATGTAATAATTTTTTCTTTACTTGCTTCATAAAAAGGAAATACAAAATCCTTATATTTATAATAAGCACTGCGGCTCAGACCCATTTTCTCTACAGCTTCATTAATAGTTTTAATTTCTCCGCGTTTTAGAATTTCTTTTACCTTAATAGTTTTTTTGATAGCTTCCGGAAGAATTTCTTCGCGAACTAAATAAAATGTTGATTTTTCAGTCATTATATTGTCCTCCTTATCTATACATAACTCTTTGTTTATTATACCACTGTTCATTTGAAAAATACAAATGATTTTTATGTAAACTATTTACAATGCCAAGTTCTTTTTAATTTGTCTACAATTAATTTACATTTTTTACTTAATCTAAAGTTATTTTCAAATTAAGTAACATTATATTTTTTAGTATTTCTGTTATATGTGCAAATAATCGAACCATATAAAATATACTGTACACTGCAATTCAGCTGATAATTTTTATATTTTTCAATTTAAAAGTACTATAATATCATCTGACAAGAAAAGCTCTATGTTTCTGAAACAGAATACATAGAGCATAAAATTTTATTAACAATTATTTAGTTAAACTTTTAGCATTGCCGGGTTTAATTTTACTTTCTGTTCCCGTTAATAAACGATGTATATTTTCTTTATGCCTAATAACAACAAAAAAAGCAGCAATTACTGAAAATATCACATATGACACAGGATAATTTAAATACCAAGCTAAAAGCGGTGTACAAATCGCAGCAACAATAGATCCCAAAGAAACAAACCGAGTAAGCAACACAAGTATAAACCAAATTGCAAAACTACCTATAGCAACTTTAGGCATCAGAAAAATCAACAACCCTAACGCTGTTGCAACACCTTTTCCTCCCTTAAAGCCTAAGAATAAAGAATAATTGTGCCCAAGAAGAGCTCCCAACGCTGTAATAACATTCAACAGCGAAGATTGAAAACAATAATTCATAACAGCTACAGCAACAATTCCCTTTAAAGCATCTGCGAGTAATACCAATACAGCAGTTTTTGTGCCTACAGTACGAAATACATTTGTAGTGCCAATATTTTTACTGCCATAATCCCGTATATCAATTCCATGAAAGACTTTTACTAACCATAAGCCACTTGGAACAGAACCGCAAAAATGTCCTAAGAAAAATCCCAGCACATAATATAATATACTCACCTCATTAAACATCAAAATCACCTAGCTTCGTTTATTCGTCTTCATTTTTTCCACGGATAATCATTTGAATAGGCGTTCCTTCAAAACCAAAAGACTCACGTAATTTATTTTCCAGATAACGTTGATACGAGAAATGCATTATCTCAGGTTCGTTAACAAAAATAACAAAAGTTGGCGGTTTAATCTTTACTTGAGTAACATAAAGAATCTTTAGGCGCTTGCCTTTTTCTGTAGGCGGAGGATTGATTGCTACTGCATCTTCTATTACTTGGTTCAAAATACTTGTAGAAATACGCATAGCATTTTGTTCAGCAACATAGGAAATTACTTCCGGCAAACGATGAATGCGTTGTTTAGTTACTGCAGAAACAAACATTACTGGTGCATATTGTAAAAAGACCAATTCTTTTCTTAGTGTTTCTGTATAACGCAAAGTAGACGAACTGTCTTTTTCATAAAGCTCCCATTTGTTTACTACAAGAATAATAGCCTTACCAGCTTCATGTGCATAGCCAACAATACGTTTATCCTGTTCAGTAACACCTTCCACAGCATCAAAAACCATTAAAACAACATCACTGCGGTCTACAGCACGCAAAGAACGCATAACACTATACTTTTCTATCGGCTCATCAACTTTAGCTTTACGACGCATACCAGCAGTATCAATAAACAGATATTTTTGCCCATTGCGTACTACTGGCGTATCTATAGCATCGCGAGTTGTACCTGCAATATCACTGACAATGGAACGTTCCTCACCTACTAAAGCATTAAAAATAGAAGATTTTCCAACATTTGGTCGTCCAATTAAAGCAACTTTTATTTCATCATCATCATCTAATTCATTTTGCTTTTTGTCTGCTGGAAATTTAGCTACAACTGCATCAAGCAAATCACCTAAACCCAAATGATTAGATGCAGATACCGGTATTGGATCACCAATTCCAAGATTATAAAATTCAAAAGTATTCATTTCTTGTTTAGGTGAATCAGCTTTATTAACCGCTAAGACAATAGGTTTTTTTGATTGACGCAAAAGCCTTGCAACATCAGCATCTTCACTTGTAATGCCCGTACGTGCATCACAGACAAATAAAATTACATCAGCCTCTTTTATAGCAATTTGTGCCTGCTGACGAATCGAAACAGCAATAGCATCAGCATTCATAATTTCGATACCGCCGGTATCAACCATCATAAATTCGTGATCCAACCATTCAGCTGTTGCATACAACCGGTCACGTGTTACACCTGGTGTATCTTCAACTATAGAAATCCTGCTGTTTGCAAAAATATTAAATAATGTTGATTTACCTACATTGGGACGTCCAACTATAGCAACTATCGGTTTAGCCATAATCAAATCTCCTTCATCATAATAAATTTTTTAAAATGTGTCTATCATAGAAATGTAAAATTTTTTGTATATTTATGTGGGGATGTGTCTTCTTCCGCCTCGCTATGCTCGGCACCTTCCCTAAAGGGCAGGCAAGAAAGGGTTGCAGAACACCAACACGAGCAATTAACATATCGTGTAGGGAATAGCAATTTTAGCAAATGAGTGTCTGGAACCATAGAAGCAAGGGTACGTAACTTTCTCTTACCGTCTGGCAAATTTTACCGAAGCTTCGTCCTGGTTCCACACGAAATTTGCGTTGTGCCCTAA
>CAZQQK010000022.1:0-21119 GCA_964595445.1 uncultured Phascolarctobacterium sp. | reverse complement strand
GCTTAGTATCTTTATCAAGAGTTATTGTTTTAGCATAAGTATACATAGTAATATTTATGCTAAAACAATAACTCTTGATAAAGATACTAAGCTTGTCCCATTAGGCTGGACTGTTGCTGATGATATTAAATTCAAAAAAGATACTGCTGCTGAAATCAACGAAAATTGGCAAATAATTCAAGGAACACTTGCAGCTTCTACTTATCTGCGTCCTACTGGATATCGTAATTTGATAAATAATAATTATTATGCTGAAACCACAACTAAATTTTTCCCACCGCGTTTCTTTCGCCCTTTTCCTCCTCGCTATGGGGTAATTATTCCAGCCGATGGGCATGTTCGCTATAAAGGCAATACTTCCGTAACTTTTAAAGAAGATGGTACTGTATTAAGCGGAACAATTGATAATGATATTATATTACAGCTAAGTGATAACTCATATGGTTTTGTTGCATTCAAAAACGATACAGTGCTTACATTTTATCCTGATGGAAAAATAAAAAGTGGAACGCTTGCTGAATCCGCTAAGCTGCGTCCACTTGGATGGCAAAATAATCTTACAGATGAAAATGCAGGTTTTTTAGAATTTAAAAGTAATAGCTTTATAGTTTTTACAGAAGATGGCTTTGTTAAACAAGGCTCATTAAAATCAAAAAAACTTTGGTATAATGCAGATGGCAGCAGCCAAAATCTAGAAAATAAAGTTAGCTGGATTTTTACTGAAAAGAATGCAGAAACAATCAAATAACTGTCATGTTAATAAAAACACAAGAGATAAAGGATGCTGCTGGTAAGACAGTAATATTGCAATTTCTTGGAACAGGCATGATTTTGATCATGCCTGTTTCGCTTTTAGCAGCTCATCCACGAGGATGTCGCCCACGAAGTTTATATACTCCTTCTGCCTGTGCTTGCCGCCGGATTTGTCAAGCGCTTTTACATAGACCGCCTTGACAAGTACTCTGAGGGCATAGTGCGTCAGCTCCGTTGTGCTTTTTCCTACTTAGAACTTCTCTCGCCGTCGGCAGTTGGGAAAGTCCCCTCCGTAGCCATGGTGCGAAGATATGCACTAAGATTATCCGTGCCAGACTTCGTCATTCGCTGCCTGATGGCAGCAAGCTCTTTTTCATCTACAAAAATTTGACATGTATCTATTGCTTACGATTTCTATGAGCTTTCATGGAAACTCCTTTTTTGCTTTTACAGATTCTTCCTTTAGACAGTATTATCTGTGTGCGTATAAATGATCATTCAAAAACTCGCCTGCAAACTCCTGCTCGCTCACCTTTATTCTCGTGATAAAGTCGGCATAACTCTGAGCATCCATAGGAATTTTCAAACCATGTTTCGTAACGCTGATATCATCACGAGGCATAACATTTTTCTCATAGGTAGACCCTTTATTCATCCGTAACAGCAGATCATCAGCGTTCTCAACTTCGGGATAAAGATAGTAGCCGATCTTAGCATCAAAACGGAACATATACGCAAGCACCTGTAGATAATCACGATTGCCAATGTTATTGACTGGCTTATACTTTGCGTCGGCTATCATACGATTCTCGCTGTTACGGCTAATGAAATCAGGGTAGATTAGTCCAACATTTCCATTAAAGAGACGCTGAGCACCCTTGCACTCCTTGTTCATCGGATGATAGAAGGTATCTCCAATAATCAAGTTGACGTACTCCTCCCACAACCACGCACCGTCAAACAGTATGCCGTATATCCGCTTCACTCCCAAGCCGACTTGATGCTTCTGATGCTTAAGGATCAAGAGGCACAATCTTTGTAATGCAAGATACTCCCGAAAGTAGGCATGGCGAACAGCATTCTTTTTATTCTGCTCAATAATTTTCTGCCGGTCATAAGGCTTATATCCAAGAGTTACATTTATTACTAGTTTCACCTCGTCTTTTACTTTGACGAGCAGCGTGTTTCCATAGGGCTTTCTCTTGAGAAACTCTATGGTATGCCGCACCAACTCCATTAGACTGTTATCGTAAGAAAACTCCCGTTTACTATATGCAATATTTCCTATAAATGGGAAGTTCGCATCTATATGCCTTGCAACATCAATCGTACCTTTTACATTCCCATCGTTGTAGCTGTGTCGAATATATTTCTTGAACAAACCCTTTCGCATGGCTGCCTTAAGGTAATGTGGAAATAGAAACAGGAAAAAATTGAACATTCGGTCATCTTGGTTGGCATCAGACTCCAAGTCTACGATGTTCGGAAAATCCAAAACTTTGTCCAAAAGATACTGAAAGAAATAGTCATCACTTTTTCTGCAAAATCGAGACTCAATAATAAGTCGCTCATCGCCATAGCCGAGAAAACCCATCACATTGCCAGAACGATATGCATCATTAACACTTTTAAGAATCATCTGGTCCTGCGTAATGTCCCCTGCGTCCTTTACCGTATCAGGGAACACAAACACGCCTTCACGCTCGAGTTGTACTAAGGTCTTATCTGCTATTTTACCTGTAAGATTTTTGACCTGCAAAAAAATCTCTTTTTTCTGTTGTGAATTATCCTTGATCTTGATCAGTTTCATTCACATCACCTCTGGTGGATTTTTGATAGCCGTATGCCTTTGCAAAACGGTTCATAATCCCTTCCTCGTTGTACATCCCGTGAATGTATTCTTGAAGAAGCGGTCGTAGGTAGTCCGTCCAAAGTTGGTCAAAATTAAGCATTTTCAGCTTCAGGAAGTAAGATGCGCCGATCTGGTAATTCTCGTTCAAATCTTCAACCTCAGCAATCTCTTTGTTGAGCGCAGCCATTCTTCTAATTGCTTCATCCTTCAGTTCCTCGTTTTCTAACGATGCAAGCATCTTACGACGATCATCTGCCTTAATCTCTATGAAGCGGAATCGGCGACGCATAGCAAAATCAAAACTATCTACAGAACGATCAATATCGTTCATAGTCCCGATGATATAAACATTCTCAGGTATATAGAACTTTTCATCAGGCTCAGAGTGCAGATTGGAATACTGCGTAGAGATTTCTCCAGCTTTACCGCGATAGTCAGGATCTATTGCAAAAAACAGTTCACCAAAGATCTTCGAAATTTCACCTCGGTTAATTTCGTCAATGATAAATATATATTTTTTCAGCTCTTCTTGCTTTGCTCTTGTTTTTGAAGGAGAGGTTTTATTTGCTAGTATGGCTTTGTAGATAGCAAAGTCATAGGAGTACCCTTGCGTAGCAAAACTCTTTCCGAAAAAATTCGTAATATCCTTTATTTTCTCAAACTTCTGCCCGGATTCCAGCATCTTTCTGACTTCATCCAAATTCAGAGCAAGCTTGTTGACCGTTGCGTTTCCGGGAATGAAGATATTGATATACTTGTCATCCGCACCGGTAATGGTGAATTTATTTCCGGTAATTGTCTTAAAAGTATCAACGCCAAACTCTATATTTGAGAAAAATTCCGTCATGGAGTCCTGAACTGTGATTTCTTTTTCTATCGCTTCTTTGGATTTTTGTGAGTCCTCATAGTTCTTTCTGGCGCGGGCAACAAACTTTTTAAAAATACCGTCCTGCAATTCAAAGCCCATTGTTCCGTCATCATTTATCTTCGGCCTTAGTCCTTCAACAAAATCAGAGTAGTCATAGCTCGAATGGAACTGGACAAACTCCACCTGTTTTTTCTGCTCATCCGTAAGATGACTATAATTATCCTCATGACCATTACTAATAATATCCGCAGCAATTTCCTTTGCAAGATAGGACTTGCCGGTACCAGGTGCACCTCTGAAAATCAAATTTTTTGATTCAATCAGCATGGAAGAAAATGGATTCCGATATCCTTTGAACTGTTGTACAATCTCATCCTGAATAGCGGATTCCAGTTCTTCCGCTATGGTTTCTTTCTCATCTTTTTCTTGCTGCTTTGTCTCAACGGCAAAACCTTGACTTTCAAGATAATTCTTTGCGTCAATGCTGTTAAAGGAATCTGTTGAAATATCTGTGCCGTTCGCCAAATAGTCAGCAACAGCTACAACATACTTCGGTGGATATTTTTTCCCATCTTCAGAAACAAGCACATATTTTACGATCATATTATGTTCGGGAACTCCGTTCTCGTCGATGAATTTTAAGGCATCAATGATGTCCTGCTTTTTCAGTTTTGGTATAGCCATGCTGCGCCTCCTCAATAGTGTGTATACAAATTATAACACAAAGATAGCAGCGTTTTAAATAGGACACCCAGAAGTTATCATCCTATATAATGCACTTTTTGTAAGTATAAGCCAATTTGACGGTTTTATGATACCGGACATACCCTGCATCGAAATATCCACCTATTGCTTTTATTGTTTTGTGGGGTATTTAACACAGCCGCAGATTTTTACACTCATCAACGAACAATATTCATTGTAGTGTGATTTGCTGTTTCGTAGTGATTTTACCACGAAAATGACAACTACTTCACCCGTTTCACTATCCCTGCCTTACAGAGCAGAAAGCAAGCGGATTTCAAGTCTTAAACGCACAAAAATATGCGACATCCAACCAAAGTTGAATGTCGCATATTTTGTCTAATCTTGTTTAGCAGTTGCCGATTTTGTAATTTTCTCAAATTGCTGTCTTATCGGCACACACCAAATCTATGGTGTTTTTATACACTTACTCTAAGATATGTATTTTATTTTCTTGTAAGCTTATAAATAAGAGCATTACAAATAGCTGCTGCTACATTACTGCCACCTTTTCGACCACGTGCAACAATATACGGAATACCTGTTTTCATAATTATTTCCTTGGATTCTACAACATTAACAAATCCAACAGGTACACCTATAACAAGCTCAGGTTTTATTTTTCCCTCTCTTACTAATTCATCAAGTCGTACAAGTGCTGTTGGTGCATTACCTACAGCAATAATTACCGGACCTTTTATAGAACAAGCTTTTTCCATACAAGCCGCTGCTCTAGTAGATCCTGCTTCTTTAGCACGCTCTGCGACATCAGAATCTGCCATAAAACAAACTGCCTTTGCGCCCAATTTGCTTAATCCCATTTTATTTATACCAGTACAAGCCATATTAGTATCCGTAACAATAGTTGCTCCATTTTGCAGAGCACTCAATGCCTTTTCAACAACACCTTCGGAAAACAACATATTACGTGCATAATCAAAATCAGCAGATGTATGAATAACACGTTTTACAATATCCAACTTTTCCTGATCAATTTTAATTTGTCCTAATTCCTCAGCAATAATTTCCATACTACGTTTTTCAATATCAGCAGGTAAAACATTTTGTAAATGCATTTTCTACACTACCTTTCTTATTCATGTACTACTAAGATACAATATATTATCTCTCAACACCTGTACGTGCAGGTATTCCCCGATTAAAAGGATGTTTACGTTTACAGATTTCGGATACATAATCTGCTAATTCTATAAATTCTGGAGCAGGATTGCGACCTGTAAGTACAACTTCCAGCTCTTGTGGTTTAGATTTAAGAAACTCAATCAAAACATCTTTATCAAAAACACCTGTATTGCAGGCACCAATAACTTCATCTAGGATAAGTAAGTCAGGCTTTTCATCGATACATTTTCGTTTAACCTCAGAAAAAAGTGTAAGATGTTCGCGTTTTACCTCGGCTCTTTCCTCATCGTTCATCTGAAATGTAAATTTCTTTGTTTCCTTGCCTCGCATAATATCAATATTAGGAAGCATTGATAGAGTTTTAAGTTCACCTGTAACTCTACTTTTTAAAAACTGCACAAAAAGCACGTGATTGCCATGACCCAAACAGCGAACTGCTAAACCAATAGCAGCTGTTGTTTTTCCTTTTCCATCACCGCAATAAATATGTATTAATCCGCCGTCTTTCATTCAGACACCTGCTTCCAATATTTCATAAATTTTTTTCATATCAAGATTTTTACGAATACTATCAGCAAGTTTATCGTATTGCTGAACCTTGTAATCTGCAAAATTAATAATCTGGATATCATCCATCTTTAAACCTTTTTTTGCAAGCAAAGCTTCCACTATTTTTACAGCAATACCATCACCGTCAAAAATACCATGAATATAAGTACCATAAACATTAAGTTTTTCATTTACTGTCTGAGAACCTTCAAATATTGGGTCATCATTCTCATGAATAGGACTGATACTGGTCAAAGCATTTTGCTCTGGAAAGGTAGTTACACCGGAATGAATTTCATATCCATATAATGGTTTACCGCTGAGAGCTGAAAAAATACCCTTTACTTCTCCAAATTTACCAGACATCTGAATGGTTCTCTTTTTTTCAATAAAAGTTGTTTCTACGGGTAAAAAATTCATGCCGGGAGTAATATTGGCTTTACCTGTTCCATCTTCTTCACCATAGGGATCAGATATTTGTCTGCCTAACATTTGATAACCGCCACAAATTCCAAAAATTACTGTGCCACTATCAGCTCGCTTTAAAATAGCAGCCTCCATACCACTCTGTCTAAGCCATTTTAAATCTCCGGTAGTATTCTTTGTTCCAGGTATAATAATCATATCAGGCTGTCCAAGATCACGTGTACTGCTAACATATCGCAGTGAAACACCAGGAATTAATTCAAAAACATTAAAATCTGTATAATTCGACATACGCGGAATACGAATAACAGCTATATCAATAAGATTTATTTCTGTACGCCCGCTTATACGCTCAGAAAGACTGTCCTCATCTTCAATGTCTACATCCAACATAGGTAAAACACCAACAATAGGTACTCCAGTTTTTTCTTCAATCATTGTTAGACCAGAACGTAAAATTTCTACATCACCACGGAATTTATTAATTATAACACCCTTTACCATAGCTCTTTCATCATCTTCTAGCAGCATCAAGGTGCCGTAGATAGAAGCAAATACCCCACCTCGATCGATATCTGCAACTAAGAGTACAGGAGCCTTAGCCATTTTAGCCATTCCCATATTAACAAAATCATCTTTTTTTATATTGATTTCAGCTGGACTTCCAGCACCTTCAATACAAACAATATCATATTCAGCAGCTAAATTATCAAATGCTTCCTGAACCTTTGGACGCAGAGTATGTTTCATAGCATAATATTCACCAGCTTTCATAGTTCCAATTGCTTCTCCGTTAACAATAACCTGAGAACCACTGTCACTGGTAGGCTTCAATAAAATAGGATTCATAAGCACATTAGGGGCAATATTAGCTGCTTCTGCCTGAACAACTTGAGCACGTCCCATTTCTGCACCGTCAGCTGTTATGAAAGAATTAAGCGCCATATTCTGCGATTTAAAAGGTGCAACCTTATAGCCATCTTGATTAAAAACACGGCATAATCCTGCTGTTACAAGACTTTTGCCTGCATTAGACATAGTTCCGACCACCATAAGTGCTTTTGCCACTTTCATCACTCTCTTTCGTATAAAAAGTTCAGTATATCGTGATAACTGTTAAGCTTTATATTCTCTCCTGCAGTATTTAAATAACCTGCAATTACAGGTGTATAACCATCTCCATGTTTACCTGTCAACGAACTTGTAACATGATCACCGCAAACAATAATTTTCAAAGGTTCTTTAAAATTTGTCTTTACAACCTGCATAAACTGTTTGTCTATTCTTGTTATAAAATTAGCTTTAGCCTGATAATCATAACGATGTGCAGCTTCATCACTGCCGTTGAAATGCGCAACCACAAAATCATTCTGCTTAAGCAAATTCAAGGCACTCTTTGCCTTAGCAGTTATATCTGTATCAACATCACCAGTAGCAGTTGCAGGAACAATTACATCCATTCCTAGTGCTTTAGCTATACCTGTTACAATTTCCGCTTTACATACAGCTCCTCCACAAAGTCCATGCAATTGACTGAAAGAAGGAATAATCTGACGCTCAGAAATACTCCATGGATAAAGCATATATCTAATACCATTACGTGTAAAAGACGATAAACGTTTACTTGTTTCCTTCAGAAAATAATTAATAGATAATGATTTCTGTTGTATTTCACACAATAAATCATTTATATTTTCTCCTACACTTTCATGCGGTGGTTTCACTGAATAATTTATAATAGATGCTTCTTTGTTCATAATAATTAAATTGCGATAATCTGAAAGATGAATAAACTCTATATCTTTCAAAACATTATCACAACAATCAGCAGCTTGACGCATTTCCTGAGAAGTAAGTCCCTGCCCATTAAAAGCAACTAAACGTCCTCGCTCGTCCACAGCGACAAGATTACAACGTAATACCATTTCAAACTCAGAAATATCTCTATTATTAGCAAGTAACTCTAAATAAGCACGATTACGCGGAATATATTTTTTTCCAACGCCTAAAAGGCGCAAAATACAACTACAGCTTTCGGGAACTAAATCATTTTCACAAATGCTAAAGTTACCTAAACATCCTGTATTCCCCAGATAATCCATTACTGGATGATCTGCATATTCATAAGGCGTTTGCCCATGCCATGCAGAAATAGGGTCATCTCCCAATCCATCAATTAATACTAGTAAAGAGTGCATACTTTTTTGCTTCCTTAAATGCCTTGATTAACCCACGGTTCTGTACCCTGGTTTTAACTGCTATACGATAATATCCTTGTTTCAGATTATTATAATTAGCACAAGAACGAATTAAATAGCCTTGTTTCCGTAAAAGTTCAGAAAGATTCTCTGGATGAGGCATATAAAAGAAAATATAATTGGCTTCCGAACCATAAACTTTAGCACCTAATGCTTTAAGCTGATTTTTTAAATATATACGTTCTTCTTCAACTAACAGCATTGATTCATGTAAATACTGTTTTTGTTCAACAGCAGCCTTTCCTGCTTCCTGAGCTAAAATAGAAACACTCCAATCTTGTCCGCACTGGTGAAAAAGATATTGTAATTTATCATCACTGCACATACAATATCCTAAACGTATACCAGGCATAGCAAAGGTTTTTGTAAATGCTTTGAGTATAATCAATTCTGGATAACTGTTTAAAAATTGTCGCATACTAAATGCTTTTTTTTCACTAACAAAATCCATAAAACATTCATCAATCAATAAACGTGCATTAACCTGATGGCACTTTTTCAAAATTTCTTCCAACAACGGTTGTGGCACCAGCTGCCCCGTAGGATTATTAGGGTTGCAAATAACTACCAAATCTGTACGAGTGGTTATTTTAGTAAGAATATCCTTTGCTGGAATAAATTCATTACTCTCACAAAGATTATAATAGTGTATATTACAATTTACAGAACGTAATGCTTTTTCATAATCTGAAAATGTTGGTGCAAGAATCAAAGCATGTCTTGGCTTTAAGGCTAATACCAACCTAAATAACACATCTGCTGCACCATTCCCAAAAAGTAAATAATTATGCGGTATCTGTAAAAATTTTCCTGTTGCTACCGAAAGCTCGTGGCAAAAAGGATCTGGATAGTTTATACAATTTTTTAAAGCTTTGGTTACCGCCTGCTTAATCCCCTGCGGTAAACCTAAAGGATTTATATTTGCAGAGAAATCTATATATTTTTTAGTATTATCACTATAAATATCTCCGCCATGTTCATATTTATACATTTTTTCAACCTGCATTCATTTTTAATATAGACTGTTAATAAGATAAATAAGCGAGAAAAGCAATAAGCTAATAACAGCCGTCATATAAAGCAGGTTGTTAACAGCTACAATATCATCAGGACATACAGGGCGTAAATTATCACCTATAGTGTCTTTATGAACAAGCTTCCCGAAATAAAAATGGTCACCGCCCAACTGAATGTTCAAGGCACCGGCTGTAACTGATTCCGTCATAGCCGAATTGGGACTAAGATGATTATAACGATCACGCCAAAAAATTTTCCACGCACCTTTAACATTCATATTTAGAAAATATGATGCCGCTATCATCAATATACCTGTAATTCTAGCCGGAATAAGATTAGCCAAATCATCCAGTTTAGCTGCACAGCGTCCAAAATAAAGGTATTTATCGTTTTTATAGCCAACCATAGAATCCATAGTATTTATACCTTTGTATAAAAACGCTAGAGATGCCCCTCCTATAAACATATAAAACATAGGAGCAATAATACCATCAGCAGTATTTTCTGCTACTGTTTCTACGGCACCTTTAGTAACTTCTTCAGTACTGAGATTTTGTGTATCTCTTCCCACAATCCAAGAGAGCTTAACTCTGGCATCTGCTAAATCATTTTCATGTAAAGCAGTGTATATCTTCATACTTTCATCGCGCAGGCATTTTGTTGCAAAAATCTGATAACACATAATAGTTTCTAAAATAAATCTCAACCAAGGACTTATCTGTTCTGCAAAGTATAAAACAGCATAGGGCACGGCAAAGGTAATAAACAATACAATTATCACCATCAAGGCACCGCCGAGCAACTGTATCATTTTTCCTGGTGCAAACAAACTTCGAAGATTTCTTTCCAAAAAAGCTATAAGATTGCCAATCAGACATATCGGATGCGGTAACCAATGTGGATCACCAAAAATAAGATCCAAAACAAAGCCTACTACAATTGCAGCTAAGGTCATCATCAAAATAAACTCTCCTTTAACACTAATTAGATTACTTTCTAGATGAATAATCTAAACAATGCTGAACAAAATTACGAGCAAAATCAAGATTTCCCCATAAATGAATATGCGGATAACCAGCATAAAGGGAGGCTGTTGTATTTGCACATTCCCAACTGCCTCGTCCAGAAGCTTTTTCAGCTGTAAAACTATCACCATTATTGGTACTTTCAGAATAGTGGAACTCATGACCATTAATTTTTTCACCAGTAAAACATAATACATTATCTCTTCTTGCAGTAAGATTCACATAACCAAAGCGATTTAACTTTTTAGTCATTACTGATTCTCCAGATACAGCTCCAACCCAGTTATAGATTTTTTCCTTTTCGCAATAACGCTCCAACAAATACATAAATCCACCACACTCAGCAAAACAAGGCATTCCACCATTTACAGCAGACTTTATCTCCTGCAGCATAGATATATTGGTAGACAATTGCTCTGCATAAAGCTCCGGATAACCTCCACCTAAAATAAGGCCACTGATATCATTTGGCAAATGAGCATCAGTTAAAGGACTAAACGGTACTAATTCTGCACCAAGTTCAGTTAGAAGATCAAGCGCATCTTGATAGTAAAAGCAAAAAGCTTTATCCTGAGCGATGGCTATACGCACTTTACCAAGCTGCTTAATCTCTATATTTTTATATTCCAGCGGCACAGCTTTCTCTGCTAACTGGAGCAATGGTTCTAAATCAATTGATTTTTTTGCTTGCTGTGCCAACCTATCAACTATTTTTTGTAAGTCCCCGATCTCTTCAGCTGTTACCAAGCCTAAATGTCGACTCTCAAAATTACAATCCTGCATAACTGGATAATAGCCTAAAAGTTTTACTCCTGTTTCTTTTTCAATAACATCTTTATAAAAAAGATAACTCATAGGATTGACATTGTTTAAAATAGCGCCCACGATATGACTGTCTTTACGAAAATCTTTAAAACCTTTGATTGTTGCAGCAACTGATAAGGCTGCTCCTTTGCCGTTAACAACCAAAACAACAGGTACTTCACACACAGAAGCAAGTTCATATGCACTTGCTTTTGTAGTTTTGCCCATTCCATCATAAAATCCCATAGCACCTTCAAATACCGCCAAATCTATATTATGCGTATTTTTAGCCACTAAAAATTTAGTAGTTTCTTTACCTAACATAAATAAATCAAGATTACGTGACTTTGCACCAATAACTTGAGAGTGAAACATGGGATCAATATAATCAGGTCCAGATTTAAAAGCAGCTACCTGTAAACCTTTATCCATCAGTGCTCTAAGCAATCCGCAGACAATTGTAGTCTTACCGCTGCCACTTCCCGGAGCACTAATCATAAAACGTGGAACTTTTATTTCAGACATACTAATCTTCCTTTTTTAATGCAGTCATTACATATACAGGATTTTGTGCCATCATAAGATTATAGCTGCCAAGATGTTTACTGCGAGCTACAAAAACATTAACTATCTCTAAAGAGTAGCTTTTATTTCTCTTATAATAATTTGTAACCTCTGCTAGAGTTTCTATAGTAATTGCATTGATTACAACACGACAATTTCTATTTTTTTCATAAATGCAATCAAGTATTTCGCATAAATCTCCGCCACTGCCGCCTATAAATACACAATTTGGAACAGGCATAGCCTTAATATTTTCTAAAGCTTCTCCAGCAATAATATCTAAATTATCTAATCCAAATAAAGTTTTATTTTTATTTAACAACTCTACTGCTTCTGGATTACGCTCAAAAGCCCACACTTTACCATTTTTAGCAATAAGTGCCAACTCTACAGAGCAAGAACCTGTACCTGCACCTATATCATAAATTAAGTCAGTCGACTTTGGCATCAACTTAGACATAGAGACACTTCGTACTTCTTGCTTCGTCATAGGTACCTTACTGCGTAAAAATAAATCATCCGACAATCCATGAACTGTCTGTTCAAAACTTTTTGCTTCAGAATTAATCAACATCATTACAGAAAGCGAAGGAAACTGCATTTTAGAGATTTCCTCTGCTGTTCCATTAGTTATTTTTTCTTCAGGATAAGAAAGATTTTCTCCGACATATACTTGAACCTTTCCTAATCCATGTTCACATAAAACAGAACATAAAGATTGCGGTGAATTATCTCCTCCTGTAAGAGCAAAAACTTTTTTATTACATGCTACTGATGCCACTAAATTCTGATAGCGACCATGCATGCTAACAATTTTTGCATCATCCCATGA
Organism: uncultured Phascolarctobacterium sp.; assembly: GCA_964595445.1. Taxonomy (GTDB): domain Bacteria; phylum Bacillota; class Negativicutes; order Acidaminococcales; family Acidaminococcaceae; genus Phascolarctobacterium_A. Next base: position 8,284 of record CAZQQK010000022.1, on the reverse strand, counting down.
AAGTTGCAGTTTAGAAGCAAAATACACCAAACTACTAATCCCACAATAACGTACACATCTACATTCTGGTAGTTTTCCGCTAATAGTTTTAGCTAAACTGAAAAAGCCTACATCTCCAGAAACTAGTACCGCCAAAATATCTTTTTCCGGATCTGCCTTAGCTGCTATGGAAACTATATCTTCTGTTTTTATTGTATAATATACCGTTTTACAGCTATCCGCATAAGCAGTCAGCATACGCCTATCACCTATCAGTATATTACTTTCAGTAATAGCCTTCCTTGCTTCACCTGTAAGCAGTTCTGGATTTCCTGGCCCAATACCGATAATATTTACTTGCAGCATAGTATCTCCTTTTATTATTGAGTGATTTCTATTATATCATATCGTATTGTTTAAATAATTCAAACCTTAAATAATATAATTTTTGGTTATTCACATATTGTAATATGTATATACGACTAGCTTAAACCTCAAAAAGCTGTTTAAGATATTTGACTATTTCATTATAACCAGAACCTGTTTCTTCAATACTGCGTCCTATAACAATTAATTTAGCACCAGCTGCCTCTGCCGCTTCTGCCTTCTCCTCAAAGCCACCTACTGTACCTGAATCTTTTGTAACCATATATTTACTGTTGAATTTCTTCAGCATAGCTACATTCAAATCTTTACTAAAAGGTCCCTGCATACAAACAATATGCGATGGTTTATATCCAAGAGATATAGCATTTTGCAAGCTGCTCTCCATAGGCAGAATTCGTAAGGCTATACGTTCATTATAATCATGTACAGCAGTAAAATCCAATAAATTTTTACTGCCTGTTGTCAAAAAAATATTGCCTTCAAGATGATTCAATAATTCTACAGCTTCTGCAAAATCATTTACTGTAATAGCATTAACAGCTACGGTCTCTGGACGCAGCAATCTTAAATATTTAACTTTTTCAGCAGCACAGGCTGATTGAACTGTTGCAGTAACAATAGTAGCGTATGGATGTGTAGCATCGATAACACATATTGGTCTATGAATCTTTAAAAAAGAACGCATTACCGATTCGTCCATACGTTCTGCTATTACCTTCATATTTTCCTGCGGCTCAATCAATTCAGCACCATATTCTGTTGCTACAGAAACAAAAAGTTTAACCGGCAATGAAGCTATTTCTTTAATCAGTCTGCGACCTTCGCTGGTACCGCCAATTAACCATACTACTGGTTTCATAACAGTTTATAACCACGTGGTGTCACCATACGTCCATTTATTACTTCAGTTTGGGTGTTGCCAATAATAACAGTAGAGAACATATCCACCTGTTTATCACGCAGCTCTGCCAATGTTGTTAACTCATAATCCTGACCTTCGCGGCCAATATTACGAACAATACCAGCTGGAATAGTTCCAGGCTGATTTTTCAGCATAATATCGCAAGCTTTTTGTAAATAATCATGACGTTTATGGCTTGAAGGATTGTATAAGCAAATACAAAAATCACCTTTAGATGCACAATCTAAACGTTTTTCGATTTTTTCCCAAGGAGTCAATAAATCACTTAGTGAAATTAAACAAAAATCACTAATTAAAGGTGCTCCCAAAACAGCTGCTCCAGAACATGCTGCTGTAATTCCTGGAATAACTTCAATTTCAATTTCAGGATGATCCTTTGCTACTTGACACATAATACCTGCCATACCATAAACACCTGCATCACCACTGGAAATCATAGCTACTGTTTTTCCTTTTAAAGCTTCATCCAAAGCTAATTTGCAGCGATCTACTTCTTTGCGCATACCATTAGAAAGAAACTCTTTATTCTTAAAGCTGTCTTTAATCAGATTAACATAAACGTTATAACCGGCTATTACATCACAAGATTCCAGTGCATCATATGCTCTTTTAGTCATCTGCTCTACACCGCCGGGTCCCAACCCAACAACAAATAATTTAGTCATAAAATTATTCTCCTTAATCAATTTTCAGTCCTGTCTTTGAAAAATTTAATACAAGACGTTCTGCTGCAACAGCAAGGGTTACACCATTACAGCTTTTTTTACGCAAAAGCAAGCTACCCCCATTGCTATCGCAGACAGCACTGCGTTCACATACATTACTTACTCCTACTACACTTTTAACAAAAGAAGAAGGAGTAAATTCACCAGATACACTACTAAGTTCATCAGCCGTATAAAAATGTGCAGGAATTTTATATTTTTCTGCAAAGGCTAAAAGCCCTGATTCGTTCTTTTTTAAATCTATACTGGCAAGTGCTACAACGGACCGCAAATCCAATTTTAGTTTATCAAGCTCAGGCAACACGAGAGTTTCTATCATTTCCAACGGCGTATTACGACGACAGCCAATACCAAGATGTACGATTTTAGGCAACAAACGTACAGTAGTTGCAAATGGTTGTAACGTTTTATCTAACGTTACAGCCATTCCAACAGAAAGTTCTGTATTACACTCTATTTGCCTAGGCAAAGACCCCAAAATTTTAAAACTAGGATCACAGTATAATCCTACAATATTATTATCAACAAGAGCTGCTGAAAAATCTTTAGCCGCTGCTAAAGAAGATAAAACCATTTTATTGCGTGCAGCCCATTCATCAACAGCAAACAAACCATTAACATCTGTTGCTGTAGTAACACAGGAAGTTGCACCAATTGCTATTGCCAAATGCCTTGCAAGTTCATTTGCTCCACCAATATGTCCTGCTAAAAGAGGAATAACAAACAAACCTCTTTCATCCACCGAAATAACTGCAGGATCTGTAAGTTTGCTCTTTATAAAAGGAGCTATTGTACGTACTGCTATTCCAACAGAACCAACAAAAACAATTGCTTGACAATCACTAAATAGTTTCGAACAAGCAATGTTATGATTTGGAATCATAGGCTTAATTCCTGTTTGTTCTGCATATTTAGCAACCGTTTGCAGCTCTGTATCATAACCTACGCTAATAAGGTATGAGCTTATTCTTTTACTTAGCTCTGCACCACGCGCCGAAAATGAAAATATAGCTGCTCGCATAAATTATTTCACCTCAGGTTTAACATCCAACTTACTTGGATCAGCTGCACGGAAACCATGAGCAAAAGTAGGATTATACAATTCACTGCGATCATATTCATTACCTAAGAAACCACCAACAGTAATCAATGCAGTTTTATTTATTCCATATTTAACAGCATTTTCAGCTAAAGTTCCAACGGTACAACGAATAACTTTTTCATCTGGCCAACTTGCTTTATAAACAATAGCAGCCGGAGTATCATTCGTATAACCGCCTTTAACTAACTCAGTCTGTAATTTTTCCAACATTCCGCTACTCAAGAAAATTACCATTGTAGCTTTGTGTGCTGCATAATCGGCAATTTTTTGATGATTAGGAACAGGAGTACGACCTTCCATACGAGTAATAATTACTGATTGACTTACATTAGGCAGAGTATATTCAGCCTTTAGGCAAGCTGCTGCTGCACAAAAAGAACTTACTCCCGGGACAATCTCATAATCAAGATTATAACTGCGCAGTAAATCTATTTGTTCACGATGAGCGCTATAAACACTAGGATCACCAGTATGCAAACGTACAACAAGTTTACCTTCTTGTGCCGCAGGAACCATAGCTGCAATAACTTCTTCTAAAGTCATTTCGGCACTGTTCATAATTGCACATTCAGGTTTACAATATTTTAACAGTTCTGGATTAACCAAAGAGCCTGCATAAATAACCAGATCTGCTTTTTCCAACAATTCTTTTCCTTTTACAGTAATTAAGTCAGCTGCACCAGGGCCAGCACCAATAAAATAGATCATTATTTATCAAACTCCTTTTCTTTTACTAAAATAACTGAAAAATAACTACTATTGGGATCAACTTCTTCTAAATTATGATAAACTTTTTCTCCAGGCAATCCACAACGTTCAACCATGCCAGAATTTTTTATAAGATTACGTTCACGCAGTTCATCCACAACACGTGCAATTTCGCTAGCTGATTTCATTAAAACCTTATTGCCTGGACCATCAAGAAACTTAGCAGATTCTTTATAGCTACCAGGCAAAACAATCAATGGTTCAGCCCTTTCGCATAAAGAGGTATTCAACTTAGCGGCAACTGCACAAATAGATGTTACACCGGCAACCAATTCAGCTTCATAACCATCCTTTAAAACCAATTTATGCACGTAAATACAGGTAGCATAAACTGTAGGACAGCCTAAAGTAATAAACACAACATTTTTGCCTTCATCCAATAATCTTTCTATAGCATCTGCACCTTCACGATGCGCCTTATCCATAACAGCCATATCTTTAGTCATTGGCATATAGATAATCAGCTGAGATTTTTTATCAATATCTATAACCTGATTAACTATATTTTTAGCAGTCATAACATCCGTATCACCTTTAGGAAGTGCAATAACATCACACTCTTTCAACAAACGTACTGCTTTAAGTGTCATCAGTTCCGGATCACCGGGACCAATACCCACACTATAAAGTTTACCTCGCATACTCTCATACTCCTTTTTGCTTATGTAGCTGAACCAGCTCATCTGCATATCTGGTCTTCCCCAAAATTCCATAAACATTAGAGAACATCAGTGCTGCAGTTTTTATTTTACCATGCACTCTATGTTGCATGTAAAAATCTATTTTTTCAGTTACCTTATTCATGACAGGTTCAAACATATTTTCCTGCTTCAAAATTTTTATAACTTCATCAGTTGTAAGACAGCCATAAATTTGCTTACCTACCTCTACAGAAGCTCCCTGAAACATTGCTTCTAATGCAAAAAGCTCTGTACGACAGTCTGCATATTTAGAATGAGTATTCATAACTCCTTGAGCTATTTTTATAAGCTTTCCAGAATGACCTATTAACAACAATGTTTCAAAGCCACAGAAAACAGCATAATCCAAAAGCTCCCCTACAAAGTTGCTGCAAGTAATATGTCCTTCTAAATCTAACTGCATTTCATCCCTGGTAAAGTCTTCTCCATAGTTTCCAAAAAACACTAATAAGTTTTTATTTCCTCTAGCTTTTTGCGCTCTAATCTCTGCATACATAGTTTCAACCAAAGCTTTTTCACTCATAGGTTCAACAATACCGCTTGTTCCTAAAACAGATAGTCCTCCAACAATTCCCAAACGTGGATTAAACGTTTTCTTAGCTATTTCCACACCTGCCGGAATAGAAATAGTTATTTTAACACCACCATTGTAAGCAGTTTTCTGCAGAACTTTTTCTACTTCTTCTTTTATCATCCTGCTGGGCGTAGGGTTAATTGCAGGTTCACCTACAGCACATGCTAAACCAGGCTTTGTTACTCTGCCAACACCAATACCACCCTCGATTAATACACCATCACCATAGATTTTTTCCGCCTTAGCATAAACGAGTATGCCATTTGTATCATCAGGATCGTCTCCTGAATCTTTCTGTATAGCACAGCTAGCATAATCCTGTGTCAATTCAACATCTAATGGTTCTAAGTTCAAAACAATCCCCTTAGGTGTATCTATATGCACAGAATCAATTCTCTCACTTGTCAACAACATAGTAACAGCAGCTTTAGCTGCAGCTGTAGCACAACTGCCGGTAGTATAACCACAACGCAGATTTTTCCCCTGCGAAAACTGATATTCTTCCAACTTGAAGCTCCTTTACAATCAATTTTCCCATATGGGATAGATTATCAATAATAAAAAAAGACTCCTGCCAAATCCGACAGAAGTCATAAAGACAGAATTAACTAACGACAACTATTCCATGCAATTAGCAACCCAACTGTCTCCATCACCCGTGGATTCAGAAATAAATATGGGCTGACTGCTGACTTAGAACAAAAGCCTTCACAGCGGCGGGACCGTTAGGAGTTAACCATCTTGCCAATTAAGTGAAATACACACCCATACTAATAGTTTTATTCATTATATCATAAAGCTATTGTTTTTCCAATAGCAAAATAAAATAAAATAAGCAGATAAGTATTAACCTATCTGCTCAAAATCTTTAAAGGACTCTACAAGCTCCGTAATAACGAGCACCCCAGTAACCAGTAAACGCTGAAGAAACTGTAACACCCGTACTACTTCCTGAATGAATAAAGTTTCCATCACCTACGTAAATACCTACATGAGAAGCACCCGGCTCATATGTAGTAAAGAAAATCAAATCACCAGGACGAAGCTGATTCATAGAAATCTTTCTGCCAGAATAAAACTGACTGTCTGCCAATCGTGGCAAATAAACACCAGCTCTTGCAAAAGCATATTGCGTAAAGCCCGAACAATCGAAACCATAAGGAGATGTACCACCAAATACATATGGAGTACCAATGACACTATAAGCAGCACGCATAATATTACGTACTACAGAATTACTACGATTAGGAGGCATCTCCTTGTTCATTAGTGCTCTATATGTAACTGAACCAATAATACCATCAACCTCTAAACCTTGATCTTTCTGAAAATGTTTAACTGCATTCTCAGTTTCCGGTCCAAAATCACCGTCTATATTAGTAATAGAATAACTTAATTCTACTAAACGTTTCTGAATTGCAATTACTTCCTGACCATCATCACCACGTTGGAAAGAAGCAAAAGCTGTAGCTGTACAGCTTAAACAAAATAAAACAGTTAAGCAAAACCTTAATACCTTTTGTTTCGGCAATGGCATCTACATCCTTTCTACTAAATTGATACGAAGATATTATAGCATAAAAATCTACCTATGTAAAATTTTTAATTCATTATAATATAATTTCCCGAACTGCCCTTATTTTTTGTTCACATCATTACAATTTTTCAGATGTCTAGCCACCAAATATAGTGGTCTGTGCTTAATTTCTTCAAAAATGCGACCAATATATTCTCCTAAAATACCTATGCCTACAAGCTGAATTCCTCCTAAAAAAAGAACACTTACTGTAGTAGTTGCCCACCCCGGAACAGCATCATTGGTCACAAATTTTACGTAAAAAACATGTCCTAATAACAAAATACTACTAATTCCAAAAATAAGACCAATATAAAAAGCCCATCGCAATGGCAAATTAGAAAAAGCTGTTATTCCATCTAAAGCAAAATGCAGCATTTTTCGTAAATTAAACTTTGAATGTCCAGCAAATCGCGGCGGTGCAACAAACTCCAATACAGCAACCTTAAATCCTAAAGTGTTAACTAAACCACGAATAAAACGTGCTCGCTCACGATACAATTTAAAAGCATTCACAGCAATTCTGTCCATAAGACGAAAATCACTTCCACCAGGAGTAATCTCCACCTTAGACAAGGTATTGATAAGCTTGTAGTAGGCCTTAGAAGTAATATTTTTTAAAAATCCTGCATCCTCTGTAGCTATACGCTTAGTTTGTACAATTTCGTTACCTTCTTCCCAAAGACGCAGAAGCTTAGGAATAAGCTCTGGCGGATGCTGTAAATCACCATCCATAGTAATGACTGCATCACCGTCAGCATTATCCAATCCACAAGTCAATGCCATCTGATGACCATAATTACGACTAAGCATATATGCCTCTACATGATCATCATTAGCAGAAAGCTCAGCCAAAATTAAAGCACTGCTATCGCTTGATCCATCATCTACAAAAATTATATTATAAGCATATTTTTCATGCTGCATAACTAAAGTAGCATGATTATAGAATTCACGCAGATTATCTTCTTCGTTAAAAACAGGTACAACCAGAGAAATTTTCTTCATATACTATATCACTAATCCTTTTATTACAAACAAACTTAGACAAAAAAGGCTGCCTAATAGGCAGCCGTCTTGCTAAGGGTGAGTACTCAATAAGCCGAGTTCTGTTCCGCTAAGCGGTGATGATCATTTATCTAGTCTTGCAGTTACCTGCAAGCTCAAGCGACACAACCCGGAAGGCTCAGCGGGCAGCTTCATCCCTCCCCTATTTGGTCTTGCTCCGGATGGGGTTTACCTAGCCAGACTGTTACCAGCCTGCTGGTGCGCTCTTACCGCACCGTTCCACCCTTACCTGCAAAAAAATGCAGGCGGTACACATTTCTGTGGCACTATCCCTGAGGTCACCCTCGCCGGACGTTATCCGGCATCCTGCCCTGTGGAGCTCGGACTTTCCTCATCTGACTTAAAGTCAGCCGCGATCATCTTTTGTACTCAATTTTAGATTTTAACATATTGAATAATGTTAGTCAACAATAACGTCTGCATAAATATCTTAATAAATAAGACTGAAATTAAAATGAAAACGGCAATCTACATATTATACA
>CAZQQK010000021.1:0-21539 GCA_964595445.1 uncultured Phascolarctobacterium sp. | reverse complement strand
ATATATTATAGTGTATTATAATTCATAAGTCAAAATTTTGTTGCTATTTCTTTATATTATGATAAGTAGTGAAATATATAAATTATAAAAAGCGTGAAGCCTTTTAAGAATGCTTCACGCTTATACAGATGATATTATTTTTCTGTTTTATTGAAAATAACTCACTTCAACTATCTTCACTTGAAAATAATTTACATCATTTGAAAAACTTATCATACTGCAAAATAAAATTCTGCATAAACTCCTTTGCTTTTTGCAAATCAGTTGCATCAGGATGGCTAGCGGCGGCTGCCCAACGTGCTTCACTTTCTTGATTAGCACTATGCGGACTGCCTGTCGGCATTTTGCGCATCACTGCAATAAGTTCAGGATCAATTGCTCCACGAATAGATAAAGTAGCTAATACTTTATTGTCAGCAGACAGGCAGACACCTGCATTAACTAAACTTGCAACTGCATGGGTACTATTTGGCTCTGCTCCTAAAGTCTGAAAAAGTACAACTTTTTTTCCATGCAAAGAATTTAGGTATTTTTTCATACTAGCATTTGGCGCTCCCTTATCTACCCAATAGCCAGCTACAACTAATGAAAAATCATTAGTTGCTGGTGCTTCATTAATCTTAGATAATATACAGCGTTTACCAGCTCCTTCAGCAAGAGCCTTAGCAACTTTCTCGGTATTACCAGTTTTACTATCGTAGACAATCAAAATATCTTCCATAAGTACGCTCCTTTACATCATAAATTTTTAGTTAGTTTATTATACAAGCAGTTAACTGCATAAGCTAATCATAATCATTGGTTAGCTTATGCAAATTTATATAAGTATACCATGAAAACACAGAAAAATAAACTATAAAAAATACGTTCTTTACTGTATTAATCAATAAAGAACGTATTTATCTTTTATAATCCTATTTTACAGATCATCATTTTGCTGTTGAATAGCACCTTTTTGTTTATTCATACGCTGCCAGAAATAGGAAATTATAACTAAAACAATACCAATAGCATCAGTATACACGCCAGGAATAATCATACAGATACCACCTACTAAAAACAATATTCTTTGAGGAATATTCAGCACATTCTGGCAGAAACCAATCATAGCCATAGAAGCACCCCACATACCAACTATAGCGGTAAAAGCACTATAACAAATTGTAAATGGTGTAGCATTAATCATCAGTAGTTCTGGTGCTAAGACAAATATATAAGGTACAATGAAAGCTGCAATAGCAAGTTTAGCAGCAATAACACCTGTACGCATAGGATTAGCTCCGGCAATACCAGCACCTGCATAGGCAGCCAATGCAACAGGCGGTGTTACGTCCGCAACAATACCAAAATAGAAAGCAAACATATGTGCCGCCAATATTGGTACATCCATCTGTACAAGTGCAGGAGCTGCAATAGTGGAGGTAATTACATAGTTAGCAGTTGTCGGTACACCCATTCCTAAAATTAATGAAGTAATCATAGTGAAGAACATAGCCGGCAACAAATTGCCTCCAGCCAAATCTAACAATGCAGTAGCAATTTTTAAACCAACCCCAGTCTTAGTAACAACACCAATAATAATTCCGGCAGTAGCACAAGCTATAAGTACACCAAGAACACCTTTGGAACCATCTATCAATCCTTGAATAATATCCTTGAAACCGATACGTGTTGATTTACGTAAACAAGAACAAACTATAGTCAAAGCAATAGCCGCTAAAGCAGCACGCATAGGAGTATAGCCACTTACCAACAAATAAACAATAACTATCAGAGGAATTGCTAGGTGTCCTTTTTCTAAAAACAGTTCTTTGAACTTTGGCAGTTGATCACGCGGAGTTCCTTTTAACCCAAATTTTTTTGCTTCATAATGTACACCCAACCATACACCAATATAGTAAAGCATAGCAGGAATAACAGCAGCCTTTACAACCTCAAAATATGGAACACCTACAAATTCTGCCATTAAAAAAGCCGCAGCACCCATAACAGGCGGCATAAGCTGTCCACCAGTAGAAGCAGCAGCCTCTACCGCACCCGCAAAAGCAGGTCTATAACCCAATTTTTTCATCATCGGAATTGTAAATGCACCAGTACCAGCAACATTGCCAACAGAACTGCCAGACACTGTTCCCATCAGACCAGATGATAAAACAGCAACCTTCGCAGGTCCACCAGCTGCCCAACCAGCAATAGCATTAGCTATATCAATAAAGAATTTACCTAAACCGGTAGTTTCTAAGTAAGCACCAAACAAAATAAATAAGTAAATAAAAGTAGAAGATACACCCATAGGAGTACCGAATATACCTTCTGTCGTAAAATACAGATGATCAAACATCTCCTGTACATCAACGCCTCGATGTGCTAAAATTCCCGGAACATATGGTCCAAAGAAAGCATACAGCATAAAGCAAAATGCCACTATAATCATCGGCCAGCCAACTACGCGACGAGCTGCTTCAAATACCATCAGTGTACCAATAAGTCCTACAATGAAATCTGTTTCTGTATTCATTCCAGCACGCAAAACCAGTTCTTGATAGTTAAAAACAATATACATAGCACTTCCAGCACTAAGTACAGCAAATAACACATCTAACGGATGCATTTTTGTACGTGACCATGATTTTCTTGATGGATATAACAGGAAAATTAATAAAAAACCAAATGCTAGATGAATTGCACGTTGCAAATGTGCATCAAGAACACCAAATGTTGCTGTATATAATTGAAAAATTGCAAACAAAATACAGATAGCAGAAATTATTTTTCCCCAAACACCTGTCATTTCACGCTTATCTGATTCTTTATCAAATTTTTGCAGTACCTCTTCTGCAGAAAGTTCTTGAATTTTTTTATCTTTCTCAGACATTGGTATCAGCTCCTCTCATTAAATAAAATCTAATCAAAAAATTTTTCTATCCAATATTGATAACGATACACAGCCTTTATCTTAAGCGCAGCACCCTGACCATAAAATGCCACTAAATCATAGTTATCATTACCATGAATAATATGCTGCATAGCCTGCTGAGAAATACGCAGATTTATTATTTTATAAGGTCTATTCATTTCTAAAATAAATTTACCGCTTTTTTCCTGCCTCAGCACACCATCGGCTGCTGAATATGGGTATCCCCATCCTAATGATTCAAAACGAGTATGTGTCATAGTCATATCATTTGCAGCATTAACCCGAAAATACTCATTCCATTCAGTTTTTTCTACAGAATGAGTCAAGCTTATATACCATGTATCTCCTTTATAAGTAGCAAATGTAATATCACTATTTTCTTCTTCTGGTATGATTGCCACAATGAGCTGCATACTATACAAAATTATTATTAACAAAATGCTGACAATAATAAAAAAAGTCTTTACTTGGAAAAAAGACCGGCTCCCAGCAAACGCCGGTTTCCGGTCTTTGATGTTCAGCATAGTCAGAAATCCTTATTTTTCATTGAAGAATTTTTCTGCACCCGGATTCAGCTTAATAGACATACCATCTTTGCCACTCTCTTTAGTAATTGCATTAGATGCAGAATGTGCAGCCTTCATACGATCAAGGTTGCCATAAAGAGCCTTAGCAATAGAGTAAGCAGTATCAGCATCCATCTTATCTGTAACAGCAAGCATACATTTTACAGCTACAGCAGAAACATCAGCATCTTGTTTTGGATAAGTACCAGCTTTGATAACTAATTTAGTATAGAACGGATATTGCTTAATCAAAGCATCTGCTTTATCAGCCTCTACTGGAACCAAAACTACATCATTTTGAGTAGCAATATCCTGAATAGCAGCAGTCGGATGACCAGCAGTTACAAATGCAGCATCAACATTGCCGTCTTTTAATGCACTTGCAGCTTCACCAAAGGATAAGTACTGAACTTTAATATCATCATACTTTATTCCATATGCTTCCATAATCTGACGGGCATTTGCCTCAGTACCAGAACCAGCAGCACCTACAGCTATACGTTTACCTTTAAAATCAGAAACAGCTTTAATACCGTTTTTCTTTAAAGTTACAATTTGTACAGTTTCAGGATATAAAGTAGCTAAACCCTGCAAACCTGCAACCTGTTTACCCTTAAACATTTCTGTACCATTAGCTGCATAGTAAGCAATATCATTTTGGATAAACCCAATTTCTACTTTACCTTGGCTGAGCAAATTAACATTGGCAACAGAAGCACCAGTAGATTGTGCTGAAGCATTAGCTCCAGGAATATTCTTATTCAAAATATCAGCTAATGCACCACCTAAAGGAAAATAAGTACCAGAAGTACCACCAGTAGCAATGTTAATAAATTTTTGTGCAGCAGGTTTTTTATCATCTTTCTTATCTCCACCGCCGCAACCTGCAATCATAGTAGCCATAACCATGATGCCAAGTAAAAATGCTAAGACTTTTTTCATAAGAGTTCCCCTCCTTTAATATAAATATGTGCTAAGTTTTCTTCAAATTTAGCAAAGCCACATATTGTTATTTTTGTAATTCGTCACAAAAGAAAAAATTCCTGCAAAAATTTTGCAAGAAAATCATGTATACAAAATACATAAGTATAAAAATACAGTTTTCGAGAAATTTTTCACTATTTTTTTGATTTAAAATACATTATTTTTGTATTTTATTACGTGAATTTATTCCATGCAAGATACTTTTTGCTTATTTTCGTAATTTATGTTACAATATTGCTGTTATGTTTATTGTTTTTTTAAGCAATAATTTTCTCAAAATTTTAAGGAGGCAAAATAATAAATGAGTTCCGCAGCTTATACTTTAAGACTAGCACGTACACTGTATGAAAATGTTTACCATGCAATGCTGTACAATGAAAATCAACAACCAATTGGTGATTTGGAGATTATTCCAAACATTCCTTTAGATCGCAGCCAAGTACCGGAAGATGCACCCGAAGTTTCAGCATATCTTTTGGTTATTGTTAAAGATGCTGATATCAATAAAGACAACTTAATTGATTTTGAAGAACGTGCTTCTTATGCTCTTTTAAAACGTTTCTCTACTGAAGTTATCAACTTTCAGCACTGCAAATTCTACTATCCATCTCCTGCATTCATTTTTGAACAGCCAGATGCTTTAAACGCACAACTTCAATAGTCAATATTATTATTTCTAAACACACAAAATCGCCTAGCAATTTACTATAATTTTTGCCAGGCGATTTATTTTTTATAATATAATATTAACTACTTTGTACTGCCAAATCCACCAATACGTACTGCCTTATTTACCTTATCGTCATCATCTGCAATCAGGTAATTATAAAAAATGCCTTGTGCAATACGCTCTCCCTTATACAAATAAATATCTTCTTCACCTGTATTCAACAGTGCAAGCATAATATGACCTTCATTATCTGCATTATTATAATAATCTGCATCTATAATACCAACATTATTCACCAGCATAATCCGTTTTTTTACTGCCATACTGCTACGAATATGTATGCCTAAAAATTCACCTGCCTGCATATAAGCTTTTACACCAGTAGGAACTAATTTCAATTTACCAGGCTCCAAGATAATATCTTCAGGTACACAAACATCGTAACCTGCACTTAACTCTGTTTTACGCTCTGGCATAGGAAAATCAACTTCTTTATAACTGCTTATTTTTTCAAAGCCCCTTATTTTCATAATATATTGCCTCCTATTATTATCAGAAAAAAGAGCTGTCACACTATGCGACAGCTCTTTTTAGTTTTAATCTTATTTTGGCATACCCTTCATCAGAACTGCTTTACGAGACAGATTGATCCGCCCTTTGTTATCAATTTCAGTAACTTTTACAACTATCTCATCACCAACACTAACTACATCTTCTACTTTGTCTACATGCTCAGTAGAAAGCTGAGAAATATGCACCAATCCTTCTTTACCAGGAAGAATCTCTACAAAAGCACCGAAATTCATCAAACGAGTAACTTTACCGGTATAAACTTTATCAACCTCTGCTTCAGCAGTAATCCCATCGATCATTTCTATTGCTTTGTTAGCTGCTTCTGTATTAACGGCAGCAATAAATATACGACCGCTGTCATCAATGTCAATCTTAGCACCAGTTTCATCTATAATTTTCTTAATTGTTTTGCCACCAGGTCCAATAACCTTAGCAATCTTATCAGGGTCTACATTAATAGTAGTAATTTTCGGAGCATATTTAGAAAGCTCTTTACGAGGTTCACTAATGCATTCCATCATTTTACCCATAATAAACTCACGACCACGTTTAGCTTGAGCTAAAGCTTGAGTAAAGATATCCTTGTTGATGCCATCAATCTTAATATCCATCTGAATAGCAGTAATACCATCAGCAGTACCAGCAACTTTAAAGTCCATATCGCCCAATGCATCTTCCAAGCCTTGAATATCAGTCAAAATAGTAAAATAATCACCATCTTTAACCAAACCCATAGCCACACCAGCAACAGGAGCTTTAATAGGCACACCTGCATCCATTAGGGATAATGTACTAGCGCATACAGAACCCATTGAAGAAGATCCATTAGACTCCAATACTTCAGATACTAAACGAATAGCATACGGGAAAGTTTCTTCAGAAGGAATTACTGGTTTTAAAGCACGTTCTGCTAAAGCGCCATGACCAATTTCACGACGTCCCGGACTGCGCAAAGGTTTTGTTTCACCAACGCTGTAAGGTGGGAAATTATAATGATGAATATAACGTTTAGTTTCCTCAGCACCCAATCCATCTAAAACCTGAGCTTCACGCAGAGGAGCCAATGCTAAAACATTAAGAATTTGGGTCTGACCGCGAGTAAATAAAGAACTTCCATGCGGACGAGCTAAAAGTCCAACTTCGCAGCTTACTGGACGAACTTCATCCAACTGACGACCGTCAGGACGAATCTTATCTACAGAAATAGTACGACGCACAATTTTCTTAACTAATTTTTGAGTTATATAAGCAACATCTTTGGCATTATCTGGATATTTTTCCAAAAATACTTCCGCAATTTCTGCTTTAACTTTGGCAACATTTTCTTCGCGTTCCAACTTATTAGCATCCATAAGTGCATCTTTCAATTTCTGGGCACCATATTCTTCAATTTCAGCAACAATTTCTTCAGGCGGAGCATAGAAAGGAACTTCCATTTTTGCCTTGCCTATTTCAGCAACAATTTTTTCCTGAAACTCCACTAATTGCTTGATAACATCATGACCAAACCAAATTGCATCCAACATAGTTTCTTCAGATACTTCATTTGCACCAGCCTCAACCATAAGGATTGCATCTTTAGTACCAGCTACAGCTAAATTAAGCTGGCTCACCTTAGCCTGTTCTACAGTCGGATTAACAATAAATTCACCATCTATCAAACCAACACGTACACCGGCAATAGGTCCTTCAAAGGGAATATCAGAAATAGATAAAGCACATGATGCACCAATCATGGCAGGCATATCCGGTGCATTGTCAGGATCTACGGAAACAGCAGTTGCAACAATCTGCACATCATTATGATAACCCTCTGGAAACATCGGACGTATAGGACGGTCAATCAAACGGCTGGTCAAAATAGCCTGCTCACTTGGACGACCTTCACGTTTAATAAAGCCGCCAGGAATTTTTCCTACGGCATACATTTTTTCTTCAAAATCAACAGTCAATGGGAAGAAGTCGACACCTTCACGCGGGGTTTTTGTACCCGTAACAGCAACGACAACGGCGGTATCGCCATAACGAACTAAAACTGCTCCATTAGCTTGTTTTGCAATCTTACCGGCTTCAATAGTTAAAGGTCTGCCGCCAAGATCCATAGTGTAACTATGCATTTTTTATGCCTCCTATTAATTATTACATATTGTGTACCTGCTCAATATTCGCCAAAAAAAAGAAAAATCCTCTAAAAAAGTAAGGATTTTCCAAAAAAATTTCATACTATGATTAAAATCAAGGTCTCTATTGGCAAATTGAAGATTCTCAATCTTAGATTAAAACAGTTTCTGCTCTAAAAATATTCATTAATATAATTTCTACACTTAGGAAATAATTTATCTAACAAAGGAAGTTTCGTTGAATCATAACATTTTATATATCCTGCTTCCCACAGCTCTGTAGCACTAAAAGCTCCCATATAAAGCTGTGTAAACACTCCCATATCCATAACCACCTGTTCCTGTTCAATCGTACTTGTAACCTTAAGTTTTTCAGGCTTAGTTTCCAAAAGCAGCAAATGATTGTTATGTTCTATAATTTTATCTGTTAATAAAAGAACTACTTTCTCCTCCTGCATATCAGCAGAAACAGAAAAATTATTTAAAGCCTGCCGTGCATCCAGACATCTTGCCATCATAAATGGATACAGTCTGCAAGATGACTTTTGGTCAGCAAAGTTCAGATATGTTTTATCCCACGCTTCTGCCAACCATGAAAACTTTTCAGCTGCACTTTGATGCTGTGCTGCATACAGTAATAAGCGATTTTTTACAATAAAATCATCTGCTAAAAGCTCTAACACCATAAAAGTATTATCAACGATTTGATACAGCATATAACCCACAGCTTTTTCTTCACGATAAACTACAGCACATTGCACATTTTCCAATCTATGCACATTAAGTAACTTGTTCCATTGAAAATCAGTACGTTTAGGTACACCATTCCACGTTGCAGTTAACCGTTCATAAATGGGATCCAGCAGTTCTTTTTCCAAAGAAATGCGTTCAACTAAAAGATTATTATCAGACTTTAAATTCTTTAACTCTTGCAAAGACATTTCATAAGCATGACGATAGTAGCAATAAGCAAATTGATAAGGCAGATAAATTCCTGCAAACAACGGCATAAGCGTTACAAACGTAAATCCCTGCGATCTGAGCACTTCAAAAGTTGTTTGCAAGAGCGGTTTAAGTAAGTGCTGTCCACGCGCTTCAGGAGCTGTTGCTACACCAACAAGATAAGGTACCAGCATTTCCTGTTCGCGAATACGCAGCATATAAGGATTAATATGTACCATAGATCGTAGCTTTTCATCTTCATTAACTTTTTCAAAAGCACCTATAACCATATTATCCTTGCCACAGTATTCTTGAAAATAATACTTAAAGAATGGATCATGCTTTTTTTCAAAACAATAATCCCACAGTTCTGCTACCTGTGACATACGTTCATTATTTACAATACGATAAATCATAATGCACCTCAACCGATAATTACATTATATTTTTTTATCATAAATTCCGGATGCAAAGCTTCTTTAGCTTCTCGTAAACCTAAATGCCCCATATCTTCTTCACGATTAAGGTATTTTACATCCTGCCAAGCATTAGCAGCAAATTCTTTTGTTATTGCCGTATATAAGCCACGCACATCATGTCTAGCTTTTTCCACATGTAATACTGCAGTATCTTCATTAATCTTCTTGCCAAAACTAAATGCCTGAATCTTGCCGTCAAATCTTATCGCACCACCGCGCAAGTCCAACTGTTCAAAACTCAAAAACGCCTCCTGAATAGCGTATTTTTCACATAATAATGATGGATCTTCAGCCATATGTTCATCGCACCACTGCTCTCCAAAATTTAAACACTCCATCATATTATCCATAGTAATAGGTTCATATGTGAAATCTGGATGTGCTTTTACAAATGCATTGTAGTGATTTTTCTGTCCATGCAATTTTCGTCCGCTCATAGTTGCCAATTTTTCCTGGAGATAAACATAATCCCAATTATCACGATCATCTATATAAGTGAGCCCCGGCATAACGCGTTCAAAACGTTCTCTAGTAAAATCATAGATACCATGCATTTCAAATGGTTTACCTTGATGTTCTTCTCTCAAATCTTCCATTAAACATGGTAAGTCCTCATCATTACCTCCAAATGGCTGTATATAAAAATCTACATCGTTACGCTTAACCTTTATTACAAGAAAATCATGAGCTATGCACCAATATATATGATAACAGTCACGCCAAACAAATAAATTGGAAAAAGCACATTCACTGCCAATTTGATGTGATTGAGATATATAACTTTCAAACATTGGTTTCTGAGCCAATGTTACAGGTTTAAATTCTAAAATAACAAAAACCTCCTCATTTCATATTATAAGTCTATTAATTATAACATACAGCAGAATACTTTTGTAAAGGCACAACAAATTTTAACAGTAAGTTCACAAAGCAGAAAAGCTTCTCAAAAAGAGAAGCTTCAGTATTTTTACATTCTTCGCAAACGCAGTTTTATAAATCCAGCAAAAGCTATTCCTAAAACAGCAGTAACCAGCTGAGGAATACTCATAGCAAACAAAACAGCATTACGAACAGCAATACTGCTAATATCAAAAATATTCATTAACCACCAAGAAGCTACAGCCATCGCACCTGCTTTAAACAACGGTGGTATACACAGCATAAGCATCTTATTATTAATTGAAATATATAACAGTAACAAAAATAATGTATTTCCAAGCCAAACTACAGGAATTAAAAATACCAACAACATTTGTCCCTGTAAATAAGCAGTGAGCGGCAGCAGGAAACCCAATAATAGAGCTGTCTTTAATCCATTAATTTCCAGTGTAAGAACCAGCATCATATGTACAAGCGTACCAATAATAAAAGTCGATACAGTCTGGGGTAATGGAATCAGCAAACGCAATGCCTGCAATATAAGTGCAAGCGAGATAAACAAAGCACCTTGTACAAGCTTGCTGTTATTCATTTTTTACAGGACATTCATTAGCCACAAAACTTTCATACGCTTTCTGTAATTTTAATGTCAGCTCTCCTACTTTACCATCCGCTACAAAACCGCGATCTATCTTTGTTACAGGCATAAACTCACAACGAGGGCTGCAAAGGAATGCTTCATCAGCTTTTAAAGCAAACTCTTTATCAAAAGAGCGCTCTATAATTTGTAACTCTAAGTCCTTGGATAAACGTTCCATTAACAAACGGCGCGTAATATTCTTATGAATAAAATTATTTTCCGGATGAGTCCATAAAATACCGTCTTTGTAAATAAAGAAACTAGCTTCTGTACTCTCAGTAATTTTACCATCACGCACGAATAATGCATCAAAAGCATTACTAATTACAGCTTTTTGTCTTGCCATAACTTCCGGTAAACGATTAAGCGTATTTATGTCACAGCGCGCCCAACGCACATCATCAACAGTGATAACATTAACACCTTTGCTGCGTCTGGCAGATAAAGCCTCCCTATCTACTGGAACAGCATACATTGTCAAATGCGGAATACTCTGCTCTGGATAAGCCAAAGAATATGCGCCACTGCCACGTGTTATCTGTGTATAAATTTCACAATTTTCCATACCATTAGCAGCCAATAAATTTTCGTGAAACTCTACTAGTTCTTCTATCATATAAACACCAGGAATTTTGATTGCAATTACAGAATCAAATAAATTATTCATGTGAGGCAGCAAAGCAAAGCAACGTCCATTATATACAGGCACAATTTCAAAAACACCATCGCCTAAATTATGCCCACGATCATTAACATCAACAAACGCTTCTTCCATAGGCATAATTTCACCATCTACTAGAACCATATTTTCTTGTTTATTATTCATTCTAATTCCTCCATTATCTGTCCTTATTTAATTTAAGAACAAGTTATATTATATTAATATTAAAAAGTTGCTATTATCCTGTCAAACATTGTATAATAAGTATAGCAATAAAATTCAGGAAACAATATGCTTATTATACACCATTTTATGTGTATTTGGCAAAAATTGTCGCAGCAAAGCCACAGCATTTTTACTGCGGCTATTTTTGTTAGCGTATATTGGTATAATTTAAGAAAAGGAGTTTAATATGACACATCTACCAACAATAATCACTGATTTAGCTATGATTCTGCTTGTAGCTGGCATTACAACCATACTTTTCAAAAAAATAAATCAGCCTCTCGTTTTAGGTTATATTGTCGCTGGTTTCATAACTGGTCCACATTTTAATTTTTTCCCTACTATAACTGACAGTACAAACGTTCATGCCTGGTCAGAGATAGGGGTTATTTTCTTGCTGTTCGCACTTGGATTGGAGTTCAGTTTCTATAAATTAAAAAGTGTAGGCAGCACAGCTTTTATAGCCACAGCTGTAGAAATAGGCGGTATGCTTGCCGTTGGTTACACTGCTGGAACACTAATGGGATGGAATCATATGGACAGTCTCTTTTTAGGAGGAATGCTCTCCATGTCCTCCACCACTATCATTATTAAAGCTTTTGATGATTTAAAACTAAAAGCTCAGCGTTTTACAGAAATCGTATTTGGCGTTTTAATTGTAGAAGATATAGCCGGCATCGTCATGATGGTTATGTTGGCAACTATGGCTGTAGCTACTGCTGATGTTTCCTCTTTGGAACTATTGTTAAGCATAGGTCGTCTATTGTTTTTCCTAATTCTTTGGTTTGTTTTAGGAATGTATTTAGTCCCTAGCTTTTTTAAATGGGCACAAAAGCTTATGAACGAAGAAACCTTAGTTGTTGTTTCTATAGGTCTTTGCCTTGGAATGGTAGTATTAGCTACTAAACTCGGTTTTTCATCTGCCTTGGGAGCATTTATTATGGGTTCATTAATTGCAGAAGCTCCTAGTGCCGAAAAAATCGAGCACCTCATCAACCCTATCAAAGATTTATTTGGCGCAGTCTTTTTTGTATCCGTTGGTATGATGGTAGATCCAGTACTACTGGCAGAATACTGGTTGCCAATATTTGTATTAGTAGCAGCAACTATTATTGGTAAACTAATTTTTTCAACTATGGGTGTTCTTGCCTCAGGACAAAATCTTAATGTTTCAATTCACAGTGGTTTCAGTCTGGCACAAATTGGTGAATTCTCTTTTATTATAGCTTCCCTGGGCATGAGTCTTGGCGTAATAAGTGGTTTTTTATATCCAATTATAGTAGCCGTATCAGTAATAACTACCTTCAGTACTCCTTTCTGTATTATGTCTGCAGATCCATTTTATAAAAAGCTGCAAAATATTTTACCCCAGCAAATATTAAACTGGATAGAAAGATATACAAACAGCGATACTGATGATGATAAAGATCAAGATTGGAAAAATCTTTTGAGCATTTATATAATGCGTATGTTAGTGTTCAGTACACTGTTGACAGCTATTGCACTTGGAGCCGAATACTATCTTCTTCCTTATCTCTGCAATACTTTGCAGCTCCCCTATGGTCGTATAATCACAGCCGTTGTTACATTTGTAATTATGTCTCCAATTCTAAGAGCTGTGCTTGTTAACAGAGCTGGCAATGGTGAACTTTTCTCTAAGCTATGGTTTAAAAAGCGCACCAATCACTTACCGCTTATTTTCTTAATTCTTTTTAAAATGTTCGTAGCATCAGTTGCTTTATATTTCATATTCCATACACTTTTAGATTTCCATGCACTTATAGCTTGGTTAGCAGTATTGCTTACTGCCTATGTAATTTCATCTTCCGATTGGCTTATGAGCGAATATCTCCGAATAGAATCACGTTTCCTAGTCAATCTTAACGAAAAACATATGCGTAAGCATCGTGAAAAAACTACTGATATAAGTGACAGCAGCTGGTTCGATGAAACTTTACAACTTGCATGGTACGATCTGAAAGAAGCTTCGCCAATCATCGGACAAAGTCTGAAAAATCTTTCTTTCCGTGAAAATTATGGTTGTAATGTACTACAGGTACATAATAATAAACGAACATTAGATATGCCTGGTGGTGATGTTATAATAGAAAAAGGCGACAGCCTCTTATTAATTGGTACTATTAACCAACTTCAAGTTTTTGATGCTGCCATCAACCAACGCAGCCTAAATCTAAAACAACGTGAACTTCCACAAAGCCTACGTGAATTTATGTTGGAAAGCCATAGCGAAAACTCAGAACAGCAATTTTTATCTCTAGCTATAACAATAGATAAGCACTCCCCTATTCTTGGAACATCTTTAAAAGCCGCTGATCTGCGCAATAAATGGAACTGTCTTGTCATAGGCTTGGAACGCGGTGCTTTTACCATGACTAATCCTCATGTATCACTTGTCTTTGAAGAGAACGATTTACTTTGGGTTTTAGGAAAGCAAAAAATGATGAATACTCTTATTCGTGAACAAATTCTATAATAAAAATGCTAAAGCAAAAAACAGCGAATTACTAAAAGTAATTCGCTGTTTTTACTATAAACTTATTTACATTCAGCAGCTGCTATGCCTTCTGCTGTTTTTATATTTTTACGTACATCCTCACAACATTTGTGGAAATTCATCTTTTCATCAGCAGTCAACGGTAATTCTAAAACATATTCTACTCCATTCTTACCTAATAAAACAGGAACCCCTACAAAAACATTTTTTTCACCATACTCACCATCCAGCAGCATACTTGCTGGCATAATACGCTGCTCATCATTAAAAATACAACGAAGCATACGTGCAGCAGTAGAACAAATACCGTATTCAGTACAATGCTTACCACTGTACGTTACCCAACCTCCACGAATAGCTTTTTGCTGCAATTCAGGCTTGTCAAAAGAAAAACGTTTATCTTTTTGTTCCATCGTACTTAACGGTATACCACCAAAATTTACACAAGACCAAGCTGCCATCTGTGAAGCACCATGTTCTCCAATCATATAAGCGCTTATAGAGTGCGGTGATACACCTGTCTGCTGAGATAATGCAGAAACTAAGCGTGAAGTATCCAAACCAGTTCCAGTTCCAAAAACATGACCTTTTGGCAGGCCGCTTTCACGATATAAAATATTAGTAATTACATCACAAGGATTTGTTATATTAATAATAAAACCATGAAAACCACTGTCCATAACCTTATGTATATAACCCTTAACCTGTGCAGCAGTAAAGGAAAGTTCATCCACGCGATCTCCAGTAGCAACAAGACTAATATCACCAATACAATTTACTATAGCATCACAATCACCCAAGTCACTGTAATCAGCACTGTTAATTTTTATATCATGAGGACAGTACATAACTGCATCACGTAAATCCTGTACTTCAGCAGTCAGCTTTTCTGTTTTTGGATCTACAAGCAATAATTCTGATGCAATCCCCTGAATCGCCAAACTATATGCGACATGTGCACCAACATGACCTAAACCAATAATACCAACTTTTCTTGTTTTCATTTTTTATTACTGCCAACCATTTAACTCTCACTGCCTGGCAGCAATTTCCCTCCAATCAAAGCAGTGAAAAAATTACTATTTATCTAATATGGGCAGTGTTGCAGATGCATGTCCCATAATAGTAATTGTATAATCCTTTTTTCCTTGTTCTGCAAGCTTATTCTCTGCAAGCTTCCATGCTTCTTCTAAGGAAGTACAAGGAATATGCCCAGTTTTACGTACAAAATCAAAATTTTCTTGTCGTGTCACAAGATAAGCTGTTACATCATTAACTATACAACGAGATTTAAAAGCTACAAATGCAGGTATGGTAAAATTTGTACGAATATCTCTTTCAAATTGCTCCATATCATTGCGACTGAAACAGTCAGTGAAAATTGCGGGTTCCTTAATATCAGGACAATCCAATGTAAATATCATAATTCCGCCTTTTTTTACAGCGAATTGTGCATTCATGTGGCACTTAGTTGCCTGATATAAATTAAGATCTTTAGGGTATCCACCAGCAGAGGCAATAACCACATCTGCCAATTCCTTAATATGCGTACTGCTCATAGCTAATAAATCTTTGCAGCCTTTTTGCCATGCATCATACCAATGGCCAGCAACAATCTCGCTTATTTCGCCATCAGGAGTAAAAACTGTATTTACCAAAAAATCTGGTGCTAATAATGCACAAGCTTCTTTCATGTCTTCATGAATAGGATTATCGTCAAGTAAACTTGCATCACAAGCTGTATTGCACCCGCCACCCTCAACAGGTGACATTGTCATACAATGGTTTCGCATAATACTTTCATAAGCCGCTACACCAGGCATAACTGCTTTACGACCACCGCCAAAACCAGCAAAAGGATGCAATGTTACCGCACCTGTCAAAATAACTTTATCTGCATCAGTTACATATTTATTGACATAAATATCATTTCCGCATGAAGTTTTACCCAAATAAACCATATCTTCATGCTTACGGCAGTCATGCTGAATAATTTTTAAACGACGCACCATGTCCTCACCGCAAACAGTAATATCTTCTTCATGAGTATGGCCTCGATGTGTACCAGTAGCAACTAAAATAGTAATATCTTCATCTTTTATTCCTACGCTATTAAGCTCTGATACAATAACAGGTAAAAACTGAGAGGTTCCACACAGACGAGTAATGTCACTGATAATAATAGTAATCTTATCTCCAGCTTTCGCAATCTCCCGTAATGCCTTAGTACCAATGGGATTACGAATTGCATCTAAAGTAGCAGCAACAATATCTTTGCAGACAGTTGCCTGATTGCCATGAATATCATAAATAATGCGTTCTTCAGGTAAGAATACGCTTTCCTGACGTTTACCTATAGGTAAGAAATATTTCTTCATCAATATACCTCCAAACGTCTATAATTTAAATGACTGTTAATATTATACAGTAATTTCTATAAAAATAAAAGGAGATTGTTAAGTATAACACTCTCCTAAAAAAATAATATCACCAACGTTTACTATTACGCCAATATTCACTTCGCAAAAGAGCTAAAACCGTAAATAATTCCAATCGTCCCAAAAGCATTGCCAAAGCCAGCGTAATTTTACCAAAGGCTGATACATCAGCATAAGTACTTAAAGCACCAATTGAACCAAACGCAGGTCCAATGCTGGAAACACAGGAAGCTACGCCAAAAATTGCTTCATCTACGTTCATTCCAGTTAACGTAAGTATTAACGAAAGACAAGCAATTACTAAAATATAGACAAAGAAAAACCGGCTGACGTTTATAATTGTTTCATTTTGTAATAAACGTCTCTCATAATAAATATTCAACAGCATCTGCGGATGCATTATACGTCGAAGTTCTGCTGCAACTGTTTTTAAAAGAACAATGAAACGGCATATTTTGATACCGCCAGCAGTCGAGCCTGCACAACCACCGGTAAGAAAAGTAACTGCTAAAATCAACTTTGAAAATGATGGCCATTGATCATAATCAGCAGAAACATATCCCGTTGTACTGCCAAAAGAAGCTACTTGAAAAAAAGCTTCACGTATACCACGTAAAACGCTGTACCCATTACAATAAATAATATTAATACTTATTAAAACAGTAAAAATACCTAACATCAAAATATAGCTTTTAAATTCTAAGTTACGCCACAAGGCTTTTAGTCCAACTTGTGTTACCTGATAATATAAAGCAAAATTTCCTGCTGCCAAAATCATAAACAAAGCAATAACAAATTCAATAAACGGACTTTGAAAATGTGCTATGCTGTTATTGTAAGTAGAAAAGCCACCAGTAGCAACAGCAGAGCAAGCATGATTAACAGCATCATATGTACTCATACCCAAAATTGCTAATATACCTGTTAAAATAATCGTGAATAGTAGATAAATATAAAACAGTGCTACAGCCGTTGTACGAATACGAGGCATAATACGACTGCTTGTAAATCCACTTACCTCTGCATTAAATAAGTAGACAGCACCACCAGCAATCTGTGGCAATAACGCCACGAAAAGAACAATAATTCCTATACCACCAATCCAATGTGTCAATGTACGCCATAGTAACAAACTACTAGAAACTTTCGTTAAATCATTAATAGCTGTTGCACCAGTAGTTGTAAGCCCCGACATACTTTCAAAATAAGCAGAAGCAGGATCTAAAATACCATCAAAATAATAAGGCAGTGCAGATAAAGCAGCAGCAAGAATCCAAGAAAAGAAAACTGTACCTATACCTTCACGAACCGAAATATCATGACGATCAGCACCACTGCCATAATAATCAAAAATTCCAGCTAAAATCACAGCTACTGCTATAGAAAAAATAAAAGCCTTATAGCTTAGTTCTCCATAAATAACAGTCATCATTAATGGTAGCAGTTGCAAAATAGCTATTCCAAAACTTATTTTACCCAAAAGGT
Source organism: uncultured Phascolarctobacterium sp. (assembly GCA_964595445.1). GTDB lineage: Bacteria > Bacillota > Negativicutes > Acidaminococcales > Acidaminococcaceae > Phascolarctobacterium_A. Next base: position 3,445 of record CAZQQK010000021.1, on the reverse strand, counting down.
AAATTATAACCTTAGCATTCATATTATATCATTACCCCTACCTGCTACCAGTTTTGTTTATCACGCCAAAAATCTGGACGCATAATAACCAGCAGAGTAAAAATCTCTAGACGACCAAGCAGCATAGCCCAAATACTGATAAAACGTGCCCAATCAGATAAACAATTATAGGTATCAGTAGGACCTACTATACCAAAAGCTGGTCCTACACTACTCATACACGCAGCAATCAAACCCATAGATTCCATAATAGAAATACCTGATAATGAAATAAATATTGTCAGAACAATAAAAACTAAAATATATAAAAAAAAGAAACGCGTTATATTACCTACTATAACAGGATTAATATTTCGTTCACCCATTCTTATTGAATAAACAATACGCGGATGCAAAGTACGCAGTAATTCAGCCCAACCTGCCTTAAGTAAAATAACTAATCGAGTTATTTTTATACCACCAGCAGTAGAACCACTACAACCACCAACAAACATCAGCATAAGCAAAATGCAACGGCTGAAAGAAGGCCATTTATTGTAATCATCAGAGGCAAAGCCAGTAGTGCTGCCAATAGATACAGCTTGAAAAACTCCGTGCCTTAAGCTTTGAGCAAAATTCATATAATTTGAAAAATACAAATCTGCACTCATCAAGCCTGCTGCTATAAACAACAATAGCAGATAATATCTATGTTCTGTATCTTCTTTAAAAGATTGCCAGTCTCCACGCCAAATTTTATAATATAAAGAAAAATTCATACTGGCAATAAGCATAAAAATTATCGCAATAATTTCTACATAGACAGAATTAAACGATATCAAGCTGTCGTGATAATAAGAAAATCCACCTGTTGCCATAGTTGCCAATGCCAAATTCAATGCTTGAAATATAGGTAGTCCTGCAAGCAAAAGTAAACATACCTCTACCGCAGTTAGAATTACATAAATCAGTAAAATAAGCATAGCAGACTCTTTAATTTTTGGTAATGTACGCTCTGCTGTACCACCAGGCAATTCAGCATTAAAAAGATAACTTGTTCCGCTGTTCATCTGCGGCATAATAATAATAAACAACATAATAACGCCGATACCGCCTGTCCAATGTGTAAGGCAGCGCCAAACGCGCACACTTGGCGGAAAATCATTAAATGAAAGAGCTGTAGTAACACCAGTAGTTGAAAATCCTGATACACTTTCAAAGACAGCAGCAATCGGATCCATAGGATTCAAAAAAAGATACGGCAACGCCCCCATAAGGCAGACAAGCAACCAGCCACAACCAACAACTGCTATTGCTTCACGAACACGTAGTCTTTGATGTGTACGCTTATTTCCAAATAAATTAAATAATGAAGCAATTGTAATAGTACTAATCAAAGAAAAAATAAATATCCATATATGCTCTTTATCTACAAATATTGCTGCTATTAAAGGTATAACTAAGACCACAGAAAAAGCTATAGTTAATTTCGCCAACAAACGGCTGATGAATCCTGAATTCATATCTATGCGCCTCGTCCTTCAAACATTGGCACTGTAGTTTTAGAAAACTCACTCTTAATAAATAAAATTATCCTGTCATTAGCATGTAATACAGTATTGCCATTAGGAATATAGGCTTCATTGTTACGCACTATAGCACATAACAAACATTCTGGAGGAAGATTCATATCGCGTACTGCAACGCCATCTACTTCACTATTTTTACCAACAATAATCTCCAAAGCCTCTGCTTGAGCACCTTCAAGCAAAGATACCGAAACAATCCCTCCCCTACGAATAAATCGCAGAACCTCTCCAGCACTCAATAAACGGGAAGATAGTACTATATCTACGCCAACTTTTTCCATCAGCTCAATATATTCATTACGTGCAACACGTACAATAGTCTTCCTTGCTCCTAAATGCTTAGCTAACTGTGCTAACAAAAGATTAAGTTTATCATCTTCCGTTAAACAAATGACAACATCCGCTTCAGAAACGCCTTCTTCCAACAGCAAATCTATATCTGTTCCATCACCACAAAGAACTAATCCACGTTTAAGTTTAGATGCTAATAATTGACAGCGATTTTTATCTTTTTCAATAACCTTAACCTGTATTCCTTGTTTTTCCAGCATAGGTGCCAAAAAACGTCCAGTACGGCCAGCACCTATAATAAGTACTTTTTCTAATTTATCATAAGTATTAGAAAATGAATTTTCAAAATCTCGAATAGCTTCATGTTTACCTACAAAATAAACATTATCTCCCGGAATAACAAAATCATTACCATGCGGAATAATCATCTGATGACGACGAAAAACCATAGCCATAAGAATGTCTTTAGGAATACTCAAATTTTTAAGCGGAATATTGATTATAGGCGAATCTTCTTTCATTTTCGCTTCAAACATACGTACTTTTCCATCAGCAAAATCATCAACGTTTAAAGCTGAGGGTGTCATCAGAATATGATCTATTTCTGAAGCCGTAATTCTTTCCGGATTAATAACAAGATCAATTTTCATATCCCTATTTAACATTTCTGGAGCATGAATAGCATAATCAACATTGCGGATACGTGCTACAGTATGCTTGATTCCATGATTTTTAGCCATCAGACAAGTAACCATATTAACTTCATCACTATCTGTACAAGCTATAAGTACATCGGCCGCACTTACGTCAGGATCAGCAAAGGTTGTAGGACTGCATGAATTGCCTTCAATTGCTAAAATATCTAAAGTATTTTGAATAAGATCTTTACGTTTTGCATCGTTCTCTACAACTACCACATCAAACTGATCTTCTGCAAGCAACTGCGCAATACTAAAACCCAGCTTACCAGCACCAGCTATAACTATACGCATTATAAGAAGCTCCTTTTTATAAGTGAATTCTGAAGAACATTATAACATAAAGCTGTATTTTTTGCATTTAATAGATAGAAACGAAAAATACGTAAAAACTATAAAATATTACTTGACAATTATACAAATCACTAGTATAATAATTTTCGTTGATTGAGTTATCAACCTAATTCCCCGATAGTTCAGTCGGTAGAACACCTGACTGTTAATCAGGGCGTCGTAGGTTCGAGTCCTACTCGGGGAGCCAGATTATTAACACCAAGTATTATATACTTGGTGTTTTTTGTTGTTAAGAGAAAACCACACCATAGTGGCGTGCTTCTTAAAAGCTTTAACGGTGAGTAATAAACAAACTCCTAATGTGATATGATACTAATGACCTTGCAAAGCATTTCATATTTTATATGCTATCTGAAAGGAAAAAGCAGAGTAATGAATTTTCAAAAGTTCAAAAATATGAAATTATATATAAATAGCAAATTTGGGTACATTTGCTACAAAGGATAATATGTAGATACGCTAGAAAAGAATATCAAAGCAAAAAAGAAAGAAAGTACATACATAAGTACGTACTTTCTTTCTTTTCTAACCGGC